>JAJXYI010000197.1 GCA_021780625.1 bacterium
CAGGCGATCATGCAGGATCCCGAGTGGAACCATGGCGACTATTCGCGGGGGGGCGGACCGCGGGTCGGGCTGGCGATCGCGCGCATGATGGCGCACATCACCTACCTCAGCGACGCCTCGATGGACCGGAAATTCGGGCGCAAACGCAAGAGCACGCCCGCCTCGGGGGCCCACAATTTCGACGTCCAGTTCGAGGTTGAGAGCTACCTGAAACACCAGGGGGAAACGTTCATCAATCGTTTCGACGCGAACTCGTACCTGTACATAACCCGGGCGATCGACCACTTCGACCTGCCGGCGTCGTACGGATCGCTGGAAAAGGCCTTCGAACCGGTGCAGGCCGAATCCCTGGTGGTCGGATTCACGAGCGACTGGCTTTTCCCCCCGCAGCAGAATCGGGAGATCGCGCTCGCGCTCCTGCGGGCCGGCAAACGTGCGACCTACGCCCAGCTGAACACAGACCTCGGTCACGACTCCTTCCTGCTCGAGTCGCCGCAGCTCTACGACCTCATCCGGGACTTCTTCGAGAGGGACTTCGCATGAGCAAACTCTCGGTCAAGCGGACGGTCGACATGCAGATCCTCGGCGACTGGGTCGAGAAGGGCAGCCGCGTGCTGGATCTCGGATGTGGCCGCGGCGTCCTGCTCGACTACTTGGTCCACACGAAGCAAGTCTTCGGGGTGGGCGTGGACATGGACGTGGCCAAGGTGGCCGCGTGCGTGCGCCGCGGGATCACGGCCTATCAGGGGGACATGATGGAGTTCATGCGCGCATTCCCGCCCGGGCATTTCGATCTGGTCATTTGTTCGCGCACGCTCGAGGAGCTGCAGAGCCCCTCATCGGTGATCGCCGAAGCCCTCCGGGTGGGCCGATCCGTGGCCGTGGGATTTGTGAACCACGCCTTCTGGAAGAATCGGCTGCAGACCGCCCTGTATGGCCGCAAGCCACACAATCAGGTTTACACGACACCCTGGCATGCGAGCAGGCCAGCCAATCCCGTGTCGATTGCCGACTTCGAGCGATTCTGCAGCTCGGAGCGGATCCAGGTTGTCCGCAGGGTCCATCTCCGCGGGGACTGGCACCGCCCCTGTGCCATGTTTCCGAACCTCCTGGCAGGCTACGCGCTGTACGACCTGACGCGCTGATTCGCCACGCGAATGTTGCGGAACCGTCAGGGGACCCGGCGGTATTATCGTTTGCTTTTGAGGGGATTCCTGCCTTGTTAGGAACCTAACTACCTAGAGCCTCGTCCGCGCCGACATGGGATGAGGTGTCGGGCTGTGCGTTTGCGCACAGATTGACCGTGATGACCGATCTATGAACGCCACCACCTTCGTCTCGACCCTCGTCCTGGGCGCGCTGCTCGTCGCGTCGCCGGTCGCGGCTGCGTCCGAGGCAGGAGGCCACGCGACGCAGGAGGTGAACGCGTGGCCGGTGCTGGTGGGGCGAAGGGATGACGCAGCGAAGGCGACCGGATGGCAGGCGGCCGGGCCGCTGTTCTTCGACACTCATTTCGACGACGGCTCGGAGGTGAAAGGATTTCGTCCGTTCTGGTTCAACCGAAGCGACTCGGCGGGAGGCGAGACGGGCGTCCTGTATCCACTGTTCGTCTATCGCTATGGACGCGACCGGTGGCGCTGGAGCGTGCTGAACCTGTTCAACCGCACGTCGCCTGCGCGGCCCGGTGAACAGGATGAACCCAAAGGGTTCGATGTGTGGCCGGTGTATTTCTCCCGCAACACAGGCTCGCCCGCGACTTCGTACCACGCGGTGTTTCCACTCTACGGCGACGTGAAGGACCGGTTCCTCAACGACCGGGTCGAGTGGGTGCTCTTCCCCTTGTACGGGCGTTTCCAGAAAGGGCAAAAAGTCGTGGTCACGGCGCCCTGGCCGTTTGTCCGCATCATTCGCGGCGGGGATCACCACGGCTGGGCCCTGTGGCCGCTTGCGGGCCGGCGTGTGGATGGCGCCGCCCGCTCGCAGTACTACTTGTGGCCGCTGTTCTACAAGGACGAGTACAACCTCGACTCGCCCAAGCCCACCGTGAACGAGGGGTTCCTCCCCTTCTACGCCAGCCAGCGCGGGCCCGGGCTGCGGAGCGAGTCGTATCTCTGGCCCTTCTTCGGATACCTGGCCCGCAGCGGTCCGAAGGCCTACCACGAGACACGCTATTTCTGGCCCTTCCTGGTCCAGGGCCGTGGCGTTCAACGCTACCGCAACCGCTGGGCTCCGTTTTACACCCATTCCGTGATCAGCGGCATGGACAAGACCTGGGTGCTGTGGCCGCTGTGGAAGCAGCAGAAATGGACCGAGTCGGGCCTGGATCAAACGCGCACGGAGGTGCTGTTCTTCCTCTACTGGTCGCTGCGCCAGCAGCGGGCAGGCAGCCCCGAGGGTGCGCGGGCCGCGGAAAAGACCCACCTGTGGCCGCTGTTCAGCGCCTGGGACAACGGGGCCGGACGCAGGCAGTTCGAACTGCTCAGCCCGCTCGAGCCGCTGTTTCGCTACAACCGGGAGATCCGCACCGAATACTCTCCCCTCTTCGCCGTGTATCGCTTCGACCAGCGCGCCCCCGGGGACGTTCGGTATTCATTCCTTTGGGACGCGATCAGCTTCCAGCGCAACGCACCGGCCCGAACCTCCGATTTTCATCTGGGCCCGCTGATCGAGGCGAGCCGCTCGCACGGGGCGCGCCGCTACGCGTTGCTTGAAGGCCTTGTTTCACTTTCAAAGACCCCCGGGGCCGGCTGGCGCCTGCGCTTCGCCGACTTCGGGGGCAAACTCAACCCGGGATCTTCCAAGCCATGAACCGCATCCTCGCGTATTTCGAAAGCATCGGCGACGCCGTGATGCTAGCCATCCGCTCGTTCATCTCGCTGCCTTCTGCGCCCCGCATCCTCAAGCGCACCGCAGAGCACGGCTACTTCGGCGGCTATACGTCGCTGCCGATCGTGAGCATCCTGAGCTTCTTCATCGGCGCAGTGCTGGCCCTGCAGGCCGGCATCTCGATGCGCGACTTCGGTGCGAAACAATTCATCGGCACGCTCGTCGGCGAGTCGATGGCGCGCGAACTCGGGCCGGTGATGGTCGCGATCATCCTGGCCGGACGCGTCGGAAGCGCCGTGACCGCCGAACTCGCCTCGATGAAGGTGTACTCCGAAGTCGACGCGCTGGTCACCATGAACATCCCGCCTGAACGCCTGCTGGTGCTCCCGCGCCTGCTTTCCGTGCTCCTGCTCATGCCCGTACTCACGATCATAGGCATCGTGATCGGCTGGTTGGGCGGCATGGTCGTTTGCCAGACCCACAGTTTCATCGGAGTGCAGCCCGAGGCATACTGGGCGAGCCTGAAGCAATTCATGACCACGCAGAAGATGCTGGATGGCCTCATCAAGGCCGAGGTCTTCGGCTTCGTCGTTATGCTCATCGCCTGCAACACCGGCCTGCGCACCCGCGGCGGACCTCGTGAGATCGGCCTGGCAGTCACCAAATCGGTGGTGAGCTCGCTGGTGGCGATCCTGATCCTCGACTATTTCGTAACCCAGATGCTCGCCTGACCCGCCATGAGCGCCCTCAAACCCACAGCGAAGCCGGGAATCGAGCGACACGACCGAAGTGCGGTTGGTGTCGAGGTCGCCCACCTCTCGAAGAGTTACGAGCGCCAGCAGGTGCTCTACGATATCTCCCTGTCGGTGAAGCCCGGTGAGATTTTCACGATCATGGGCCCGAGCGGATCCGGGAAGAGCGTGCTGCTCCGCCAAATCGCGGGCCTCGAGGCTCCCGATTCGGGCGAGGTGAAGATCAATGGGCTCGATCCCAGGGAGCCCGCGACGCGCGACCGCTTCGCCGTTGCGCTGGTCTTCCAGGCTGGCGCCCTCTTCAACTCGCTGACGGTATACGAAAACCTGGCGCTGTATCCGCTGGAGCATCGCATCTGCTCGAAGAAGGAGATCCGCGAACGCGTAATGCACGCGCTTCAGATTCTCTCGATCGAGAACGCGGTCGACAAGCGGCCGGCGGAGCTGTCGGGCGGCATGAAGAAACGCGTGGCGATCGCCCGGGCGCTCGTGATGGAGCCGCAGCTGATCCTCTACGACGAACCGACCAGCGAACTCGACCCGGTCATGAGCGCGACCATCGCGGAGATCATCGCGACGCTCAAGGAGCAGTTCACGGTGACCAGCATCGTCGTCTCCCACGACCGCGACCTGGCCCTGACGGTTTCCGACCGGGTGGCCATCCTTCGCCAGGGCCGGCTGCTCGCGGTCGACGCGCCGGCCGGAATTCGCGCCACGCGCGACCCGGTCATCAGCGATTTTCTGAATCCGCAGATCGATCCGCGGAATCCCCGCTTCAAACAACTGGAGGTCTCCAATGAGTAACGCACAAATGTCGGCCCGCGTGGGCCTGTTCTTCGTGTTCGGCGTCGCCCTGATCTGGGTGGTGTTTCAATCGCTGTCGACCGGGAAGATAACCCGGGAAGACGGCTACGAGCTCGTCGCGCATTTCAAGACGCTCAAGGAACTCAAGGTCGGCGACGAGGTGCGCATGGCCGGAGTGAAGATCGGGGCCGTCGA
>JAJXYI010000301.1 GCA_021780625.1 bacterium
GACGAGGGGTTGCACCCCTCGCGCCGGGAGGCGGAGCCTCCCGTAACAAAGCGAGGTAAAACCTCGCACTCCACAGGCTGGTATCCTTCAAGCTCCTAGCTCCTAAATTCTAACTCCTGCCCGGTCTTCGTTACCTTCGTTGCCTTCTGTTCAATCCTGCCTGGAGCCACCATCCCTTCCATCCCCTGCATCCCTGTGAATCCAACCACGCTTCGTTTAGCCACCATTTCGACATGACCTGGGACGATCTCGACTGGACCATCCTTGACCGTTTGCGCCGACGATTTCTCGATGGGGCCGCGGACGAGGGTCCGTATTGGACGAGTGAGGACGATCTCGCGCACTACGACTTCACGTATGCGGAGCGCATCGGCTGGAAATGGGACGCCGTGCTCGCGGAGCTTGCACTGCGCGGCTGGTCGCCACGCGGAGGCGCGCTGCTCGACTGGGGGTGCGGGAGTGGCGTCGCCGGACGGCGCGTGCTCCGGGCGTTCGGAGCAGGAAAGTTCGATTCGCTGCTGCTCTGGGACCACTCGCCGCTGGCGATGGACTACGCGGCCACGCGAGCGGCCGCGGTGTATCCGGCCCTCAACGTCGCTCCGGTCACGCCCGGCTTCCTGTCAGGCGGGTCCCCGATCGGCCTTCTGGTCGTGAGCCACGTCCTCAACGAACTCGCCGAGACGGACCTCGCGGAACTGCGCCGCCTAATCCTGCGCTCCGAAGCGGTCCTCTGGGTCGAGCCCGGCAGCCGCGACGTTGCCCGCGGGCTGCAGACGGTGCGGGACTCGCTCCTCGGCGATTTCGACGTCGTCGCTCCCTGCACGCGAGCGGGCGCCTGTCCTCTGCTGGCGCCGGAGCGCGAGCGCGATTGGTGTCATTTCTTCGCCCCGCCCCCGCTCGGAATCCACGCGGACTCCAACTGGGTGAAGTTCGGGCAGCGCGCAGGCATCGACCTGCGCAGCCTGCCCTACTCGTTCCTGGCGCTGCAGCGCCGCGGAACGGGCGGTCCCGCCGTAAACAAGGTCGGCGAAGGCTGGTCCCGCATCATCGGCCGGCCCGAATTTTTCAAACCCTACGCCCGGGCACTGTCCTGCGGAGCCGGGGGTGCGGAGGACCTGACGATTCCGAAGCGGACCGAGGACGGACTCTTCAAGCGCCTCGAACGCGACAAAGGCCCCCTGGTTTATCGCTGGCGCCGGGAAGCCGGAAAGATCTTCGGCGGAGAAGCGCTGGGGGAAAAACACGAGGAATTTTAACAGGGATGGAGGGGATGGAAGGGATGGAAGGGATGGGTGGCGGCGAAAAGCTGAAACGCTGAAATCGAGGGTGCCTTCAACCTGGAGTGCGGAATCACGATTCCGCCCTCGACGGGCGGGCATGACCGCCCGCGGAGCAGGTTTCGGAATCCGAAACCTGCGTCGTCCGTCGATCCGAAAAACGGGCCGGGACGCGGAGCCCCCCGCGCATCAGGCTTCGTTGTGCACGGCACAAACTATGACCGATGGCTATCGGATTCCGATAGCCAGGGCGGAATCGTGATTCCGCACTCCACATCGAGCAAAGCCGCACGCTCATTTCAGCTCTTAGCTTTTAGCTTTTCAGCATTTCAGCGTTTTCCCTCCACCTCCACGAGCCGGCCCTACCAGGCGCGAGTCAGGCCTCGCGTTCCCGCAGGCGCGGGACGGTGCCAGGTCACCGCACTCCACATCGATTAGCGACGCACTCCAATTTCAGCTTTTAGCTTTTCAGCGTTTCAGCGTTTTCCTCCCCTATCCCTTCCATCCCCTCCATCCCTGTGAATCCCCTTCTCGATTCCCGATCCCCGCTTCCTTCCCCCGGTCAAGGCAGCCAGGGGAAGCGGGTGGCGTCGGGCTTGCGCTTTTCGCGCTGGGCACGGTGAAACTCCTTCGCCTCGTCGCTCATGTAATAGAGCATCGTCGCGTTGCCGGCCAGTTCCTGCAGGCCCTGCTGGCCGTCCACGTCGGCGTTGAACGCCGACTTCAGGCAGCGGATCGCCAGGGGGCTGTGCCCCAGGATCTCGCGCGCCCACTTGACGCCCTCGGCCTCGAGCTCCGCCACGGACACGACCGCGTTGACCATGCCCATGTCGAGGGCCTGCTGGGCGGTGTATTGACGGCACAGGTACCAGATCTCCCGCGCCTTCTTCTGCCCGACGATGCGCGCCAGGTAGCTCGAGCCAAAACCGCCGTCGAAACTGCCCATCTTCGGGCCGATCTGCCCGAAGACGCCGTTGTCCGCGGCGATGGTCAGGTCGCACACCAGGTGCAGCACGTGGCCGCCGCCGATGGCATAGCCGGCGACCAGGGCAATGACCACCTTCGGCATCGACCGGATGAGTTTCTGCAGGTCCAACACGTTGAGCCGCGGGATGCCGTCGCCGCCGATGTAGCCGGCATGGCCCCGCACGCTCTGGTCGCCGCCCGCACAGAAGGCGTATTTGCCATCTGAATGCGGGCCGGCCCCGGTGAGCAGCACCACGCCGACCGAGGTGTCCTCGCGCGCATCGAGGAAGGCATCGTACATCTGGTTCACCGTCTCGGGGCGGAACGCGTTGCGCTTCTCCGGGCGGTTGATCGTGACCTTGGCGATGCCGTCGGCCTTGTGGTACAGGATGTCCGAGTAGGTCTTCGCGACCTTCCACTGAATCGTGCTCATGGCCCCGTTTTGGGAGGGCGCGGGCCGGTCGTCACGCGAAATCCCAGGCCGGCCTCCGTTTTCAAATCGGCCGAAAAAGGTGCTTGGATGCTCTGAATAAGTCCTGAGAATGGCGCGCTCTTAGATGCACACTTCGGATTCGGCAACTCCCCCGCTGCGCGTCCAGGCGGCGCTCTGTCTCGGCGCCCTGGGTGTCGTGTACGGCGACATTGGAACCAGTCCGCTGTACACAATGAACGAGTGCCTGATCAACCTGCCGCACGTGAATCGTGTGGAAGGGGTGCTCGGGGTGCTGTCGCTCATGTTCTGGCTTCTGATCTTTGAGGTGTCGCTCAAGTACCTCTGGTTCGTCATGCGGGCCGACAACCGCGGCGAGGGCGGCATCTTTGCACTGTTGGCGCTCTCCCACCCCAAGTCGGTAGCCGGCAAGCGAGGGATCACGTTTGCCACCTTCCTCATCATGGTCGGCGCGGCCCTGCTATTCGGCGACGGGGTGATCACCCCCGCAATTTCGGTGCTCGGCGCGGCGGAGGGTTTTAGCAGCTTCAGTCCCGCATTCACCCACCTGGTGGTGCCGATCGCCGTGGTCATCCTCGCGGCGCTCTTCCTCATCCAGTCCAAGGGCACCAAGGCGCTCGGCGGAATCTTCGGCCCCGTGATGTTGGTGTGGTTCGCCACACTCGCGGCGCTGGGGGCCTGGCACATCGCGGACAGCCCGATGGTGTTCCGTGCGCTGAATCCGCTGCTCGGCCTGCTGCTGCTCATCCGCCACCCGGGCGAGGCGGCGGCGGTGATCGGGAGCGTGATCCTGACTGTCACAGGCGCGGAGGCGCTCTATGCCGACATGGGACACTTCGGCCGGCGCTACATCGCCAAGGCCTGGAGCTTCGTGGTCTGCCCGGCGCTGGTGCTCAATTACTTCGGCCAGGGCGCCTACGCGATTTCCCACCCGGCCGACCAGACCAATCCCTTCTTCGCCCTCGCCCCCGCGGGTGCGCTGCGCCTCGGACTCGTGGCGATCTCGATCGCCGCGGCCATCATCGCGAGCCAGGCGCTCATCACCGGCACCTACTCGCTGACCCGGCAGGCCATCCAGCTGGGCTTCTTCCCGCGTCTCCGAATACTCCATACCAACGCCGAGCAGGCCGGGCAGATCTACGTGCCGCTCGTCAACGCCGCCCTCGCGATCAGCACGATCTGGATCGTGCTCGCGTTCAAGTCGTCGTCCAACCTGGCCGCAGCCTACGGCCTCGCCGTCACCGGCACCATGGCCGTCACGACCTACGCCTATTATCGTGTCACCCGCATCACCTGGCGCTGGCCCGCATGGAAATCCTGGGGCCTGTTCCTGCTGTTCCTCTCCGTCGAGCTCGTGCTGTTCACCGCCAATCTCGAGAAGATTCCCTACGGAGGCTGGCTGCCGCTGATCATCGCCGCGGGATTGCTGACGATCATGCACACCTGGAAAACCGGTCGCGACGAGATCATCGAGAAGGTCTACAGCGGCGCGATCACCGAGCTGGATCTTGCGGAGATCGCCGAGAGCAAGAACATCACGCGCGTCCCGGGCAGCGCGGTGTTCATGGTCGCCACGCCGAAGGGCACGCCTCTCGCCCTCCTGCACCATCTCAAGTCCAACAAATGCCTCCACAAGACGGCGGTGTTGCTCACGATCCTCACCGAGGACGTGCCGTCGGTGAACGATGAGGATCGCCTCACCCTCGATTCGCTCGGCAACGGCGTGTGGCGTGCGATCGGCCGCTACGGATACATGGAGTCGCCCGACGTGGCCGCCCTGGTCCACCGCATCCAGAACCAGGGCGTGCCCCTGCAGTTGATGGCCACGACCTTCTATTTCAACCGTGAGATGATCATCACCGGCGGCAACGCAAGGAT
>JAJXYI010000123.1 GCA_021780625.1 bacterium
GAAAAGACCGAATCGTAGTAGGCCTGCGCACCGGGCTTGGCCATGTCGACGCCGTACATATCCGGATTCCAAGGACAGGTGTGCACGCGGTCGGCGATGTCGCGGGCGTGGTAGGGCGTGCCCAGGATGGGCAGGTTTTCCTCGACGGCCTGGCGTGGGATGCCACGCATCAGGTGGATGCCAAATTTCAGGCCCAGGCTGTGCACGTACGCGGCGAGCGGAGCGAAGCCGCGTCCTCCGGCAGCGGACGGAAAGCGGGAAACCGCCGGGAGCAGGCGCCCGTAGCCGTCCATCGAGAGGCGCGCGCCCTCCTTGTAGCTGTGTCCCTGCGCTCCGGCCTCGTACCACTGGATGTCGACCACGACGTATTGCCAGCCGTGTGACTTGAGCTCGCGCGCCATCACGTCGGCCTGCGCCTTGGCCTGCGCCTCCGTGACGCTCGTGCCGAAATTGTCCCAGCTGTTCCAGCCCATCGGCGGCGTGGGGGCCCAGGCGTGGAAATCGGAGGCCGCGGGAGCGGCCGTCATCCCGACGGGGAGCAGGCCGAGCGCGAGCGTGCACGCGAGGAATTTTGGAAACGACTTGGGGCGGGTCATGAGGGGGGGCATGGCGCCAACAGCCTCCCAAGTTCAATCAACGGATTCAACCCGCGGTTGATCCGATTCTGCGTGACCGAAAAGCGGCCTCGCGCTCCTCCCACATTGTCCGGAGCCCCGGTGGAGGAATCGCGGCGATGCCGCTGCGACCTCAGAGTTCTCCCGGATTGCCGGGAGCCCAATGGATCTGGAGCGCCTCGAAGTAGGCCAGGTCGTGCTTCGGAGGCTCCACTCCAGCCGGAAGCGGACGGTGCGAAAAGGTCTGGAAATAGAGCAGGCAGGCGTCGCGCCACCAGCAGGCGTCGCGTTCCTGGATTTTCAAGAGGGAGGACACATGGTTGAAGGTTTCGGGGTCGATCTCGCCCTTCATGCTCGCCCATGTCTTCTGCCATGAGCGCACGTTGTCGACGCCGTGCTGGTAGTGCAGGCAGAGCTCGTCCCAGAGCGTGCGGCCGGAGCTCATGCGGTGGCCCCATGGCACGTGGTGAAACCACAGCAGGAACCGGTCGGGGCAGGTCGCGAGGTCCGCCCACTTCGCGGCGGCCTGGGGCGCGTACTGCGAGAGCGCGTTCGAGCCGGTCGCGGTGCGGTCGAAACCCAGGCCTTTTGCATCGGCCCGGTTGTAGTAGACCGGGTTCCAGTCCGCCCGCGACAGGTTGTCGACCCAGGGCCCCGGGCCGTAGTGGTTTCCCGTGGACATGATGTGGTGCAGGCCGAGAGGCATCTCGTAGTCGACCACGGTCTCGCGGGACTCGAGCAGCATCGGCACGAGCTTGCGGGCAATGTCGGGATTGGGACCGAAGGTCATCCGCGTCCACTCGCTGGCAATCTCCGCGGAGCTGACATCGTGATTCCATGCCAGGCGCCCGAAGGCATACCAGTTGGCCTGCGCGAGCGGATGGCCGGTCCAGTCGCGGTCCGTGCCGGTGTTGGCGACGCCGACCATCAGGCTGATCGGATTATGGTTCACCGAGCCGTCGACGATGCGACCGACGGTCGCGCCGGGACCAGGGCGGCAGGTGTCGGACTTGAGCACCTCACGCCACATTGGGGCGAGGAAGGCCAGGCAGGTGCCGTTGCCGAGGTATTCCTGGGTGATCTGGACCTCGAGCCCGAGGTTGGTGCGCGGCATCGCGCCGAACAGCGGGTGGAAGGGCTCGCGCGGCTGGAAGTCGAGCGGACCGTTTTTGATCTGGATCACCACGTTGTCGCGGAACTTTCCGTCGAGAGGCTGGAATTCGCTGTACGCCTGTTTGCAGCGATCCTCGGGATTCTTCGCGTCGTACACGAAGGCGCGCCACATCACGATGCCACCGTGCGGCGCAAGGGCGTCCGCCAGCAGGTTTGCACCGTCGGCGTGGGTGCGCCCGTAGGTCTGCGGTCCGGGCTGGCCCTCGGAGTTCGCCTTCACGACAAAGCCGCCGAAATCGGGAATCAGACGGTAGATCTCGTCGACCTCGTTGCGCCACCAGGCCTTCACGGTCGGATCGAAGGGATCGGCTGTCTTCAAACCGCCGATTTCCACCGGCGCGGAGAAGCGCACGGCGAGGTAGACGTGGATGCCGTAGGGACGGAAGACGTCGGCGAGCGCGGCGACCTTCCTGAGCCAGGTGGGCGTGAGGATCAGCGGGTCGGCGTTGACGTTGTTCAGCACCGAGCCGTTGATCCCGATCGAGGCGCAGGCCCGCGCATAGTCGCGGTAGCGCGGCGAGAGGTAATCCGGCAGGACAAACCATTCCCAGAGCGAGAAACCGGCATAGCCGCGCTCGACCGTGCGGTTGAGGTTGTCCCAATGGCTCAGCAGCCGGTGGTTGATCTTCGGGGCGGACGAGAGATCGAGATGAGAAACGTCGTGCCCCAGCTGGATCTCGCGCAGCAGACGAAAGGCCCCGTACAGCGCCCCCACGTCGCTGGGCGCGGAGATCGAAACCGATCCCGGCGCAGACCGCAGGGTGTACCCTTCGGTGCCCAACCCGGCCGGCGCGGGAGCGGGGGCCTTTTTGACCACGAGGTTCGGCGCGGCTCCCAACAGGCCTCCGAGACCGCGGGTGAGTTCGTCGCGGGCCGCGGCGATCGTGGGAGACTCCACGCCGGTCGGCGTCACCAGCACGACCCGCTGCGTGGCGGCGAGCGTCGCGGTGCGGTAGGCATCGTGGGTGATCCGATCGTAGCGAAGCCACAGACGATAGCCGTCGTCGGCGTGAACCAGGGCAACACAGGCGAAAACAATGGGGAGCAGGCGGAGAAGTTTCATGGAGACGTGGGGACTACGCGGTTGCGGGGGAATCGCATCGATTGGCCAATCCCAAATGCAGCGGGATGCCAACCCTTCTTCTGGTTAACCGTTGAATCCGCATAGCGCCGTGCCGGAGGCGGGGACGATGCTCCCAGCCTCCGGCACGATCGAAAAATCACGCTTTGCCGATTGCCCAGCCGCCAATTCATGCGACGCTCCCCCTGCGAATCCCATGGCGAAAACGTCGTCCCCTTCCTCCGCCACTGATAAAGCCGGCCTGCATCCGAGAAATCGGCATCGCCTGGGCTACGATTTCGCGCGCCTCACCAAAGCGAGCCCGGAACTCGCGGGCTTTGTGAAACCCTCGCCCGCCGGCACACCCTCCATCGACTTCGCGAATCCCCGCGCCGTGCTCGCGCTCAACCGCGCCCTGCTGCTCGCCGACTACGGGATCAGGGTCTGGGAGTTTCCCGAAGGATTTCTTTGCCCGCCCATCCCGGGCCGCGTCGATTACCTGCACGTCATGGCCGACTTGCTTGCGGAAAACCAGCCGGCCGGCATTCCGCGCGGCAAGGGTGTTCGGGTGCTCGATGTCGGCGTGGGAGCCAGCTGCATCTATCCGATCCTGGGACGGGCCGAGTACGGCTGGTCCTTTGTGGGAACCGACATCGACCCCACCGCACTCGCGGCGGCGCGAAAAATCGTCCACTCGAATTCCCTCCTTCACGGTTTCGTCGAGCTCCGCCACCAGACCTCTCGCCTCCAGACCTTTCAAAACGTCACCCAACCCGGCGAACAGTTTGCCTTCTCGCTGTGCAATCCCCCCTTCCACGCCGACGCCGGCGACGCAGCCGAGGGAAACTTGCGCAAACTGCGCCACCTCGCGGGCCGCACGCTGCCACGCGACACTCCGGTCGTCATGAATTTTGGCGGACGCAGCAGCGAATTGATCAGTCAGGGCGGCGAAATCGGGTTCGCAACCCGCATGATCGCCCAAAGTGCCCGCCTCCCCTCCCTTTGCGGCTGGTTCTCTTGCCTGATCTCCAAGAGCGAACACCTGCCCGCCATCGAATCCGCGCTCAAGTCCGCAAAAGTCATCGAGCACCGCACCATCCCCATGGCCCAGGGACAGAAGAAAAGCCGCATCGTTGCCTGGCGATTTTAGCCTGGCGACGGCGCGCCGCTGCGCCCCTACAGCGTTCTTCGGAACAACAGGGTCGCGATCCCGAGCGCAACCATCGAGAAGCAGACCAGGAACAACAGGTCAGGAGCCACCGCGAGCAGGCTCGTGTTCTTCAGGAGCAATTCCTTGAATCCGTGCACCGCATACGTGAAGGGGTTGATCGTCGTCATCACCCGCATCCACGCCGGAAAGGCGTTGATCGGGTACACCGCGCCGCTCGGGAAAAACAGCACGGTGTTGAGCATGCCGAAAATCGCCCGCGGCAGCAGCGGGTCGTTCACACGCACGACAATCAGGAACATCATGCTGATCAGCGCCAGCGCGGTAGCCACCACCAACAGGAACAGTCGCGCAAGCCGAAGCACGCTGAAGGGATCCGGAATCCCCGCGATCAGCGAACCCAGAGTCACCAGCACCATTCCCGAGAGCACAGCCTTCATCACCCCCGAAAGGTTGAAGCCAAGGATCAGCTCAAACTTGCCAATCGGGGTCACCAGATACCCCTCGTGCAGGCCACGCGCCTTGTCGTCGATGAAGATGATCCCTCCCCCGATCATCGCCGAGATGAAGATCGCCAGCACAATCGTGCCCGGCAGCAGGTACTGGATGTACGGCACGTACGGATAAATTTCCACGACCGACAAGGTCGCCTGCGACACCAGCCGCGGCGCCGGCACCGCGGCCCCAAAGGCCGTGAGCATCTGCTGGAGCGCCCCCCCGAGCGCCGACGACGAGAACTGGTCCGTGTTGTCTTCCATCAGCGCCACAGTCGGCGAAACCCCGTCATGCAGTTGGCGCGAAAAATTCGGAGGAATGTTGAGCACGCCGTTCAGACGCCCCTCCCGCAGGTCGCGCATGGCCGCGCCGAGATCCGTGTACGTCGTCGTCTGGAACGTGCGCGCATTGGCCGCAACCGCCTGGCACATCTCGCGCAGCTTCACCGCCGCAAGGCTGTGGTCCTGATCTACCAGGCCCAGCCGCAGGTTCTTCACGTGACCGCCAAACGCATAGCCCAGGAAGATCAGTTGCACGAGCGGCATGACTAGCGACATCGCGATCAGCGCCGGACTCCGGCGGAAACGGCGCAGGTCGCGCTCGATGATGGCCCAGATTCGGATCATGGCTCGGGTTTCAGTTGGGCGCCCGCCTCATCACAAACTGCCGCGGCGCCGGCGCCTGCAGCGCATCGCGAAGTTGATGGCCCGTGTAATGCATGAATACGTCGTCGAGCGTCGTGCTCTGCACCGAGAGCGAGGCCAGACTCAAGCCCGCGGCCCGCGTCGCCTCCATGAGCGCCGTGATCGTCGCCGGCCCGTTGTTCGACGAGAGGCGAAACACCGGCGGCACGGCCTTCAATTCCGCAACCTCGGGCAACCCACGCAGCACCGCCTCCCAGCCCTCGGGAATCGCCGAAAAGCTCGCCTCGATGACGTTACGCCCAGGGATCGACGCCTTCAGCCGCAGCGGCGAGTCCAACGCCACGAGCTTGCCATGGTCCACAATCGCAATGCGGTCGCACAGTTTGTCGGCCTCATCCATGTAATGCGTGGTCACGATGATCGTCAGATCCCGCTCCCGCTTGAGCTTCACCAGCATCTCCCAGACCGCCGTGCGCGACACCGGATCGAGTCCGGTGGTCGGTTCGTCGAGGAAGAAGATCTTCGGCTTGTGCACCAGTCCACGCGCAATCTCAAGGCGGCGGCGCATGCCGCCCGAAAACATCTTCAGGGGCTTGTCGCGCCACTGCACGAGGTCCACCGCCTCCAGCAGCTCGTCCGTCGTCGCTCGGCTCTTCGACGGCGGGATGCCGTAAAGCTGGGCGTAAATGCGCATGTTTTCGTCGGCGCTCAGGTCGAGATCCGACGTCATCGCCTGCGGGATGACCCCGATCGACTTGCGCACCGCGTTGGGCTCGCGAACAATGTCGTGTCCGTTGACCAGCGCCGTCCCCTCCGTCGGCGGAACGATCGTCGTGAGCATCCGCAGCAGCGTCGACTTGCCCGCTCCATTGGGCCCCAAAAGGCCAAAGACCTCGCCGTGGGCGACGGTGAAATCCAAATGGTCGACGGCGCAAAAGTCGCCGAAACGCTTGGTGAGATTCCTGACCTGGACGTCGGACATGGCTGGGCGGGGGGCGCTCAGGGCCGGAACGGCAGCTCCACGTAGGCGGTCATGCCGACGGCCAGCGCCCGGTCGCGATTGTCGCAGCGCAGACGCACTTCAAAGGTCTTGATGTCGCGCTTGGTGCGGCTGACGTCGCGCTGCGTCGCATAGTCAGCGTCGACTCCCCGGAAAAATACCGTGCCCGTGCGCTCGGCGCCCGACGGCAGTCGGACGGTGAATTTGTCGCCAAGGTGAATGCGGTCGATGTAGGACTCCTCAATGTCCGCGCGCACCCACAGGTTGTCGGGATTGATCAGAGTCACGATCGCCTGGCCCGGGTTGACGACCTCGCCCCGGAGGGCGGCGCGTATGTCAACCACTCCGTCGATCGGTGCGCGGATTTCCGTGTACCCGGCCTGCACCTTGGCCTTGTCGCGCTGGGCCTCGGCCGCCGCAAGCTGCTCGCGGCTGGCATCGAGCGCTGCGCGACGCATCGCCACGCCCTCCGACCCCGCCTTGGCGAGCGCGACTTGAGCTTCGGCGGCCGCGACCAGTTTGTGCGCCGCGGCGACCCGGGCGCTGGCCGCGTCGAAACTCGTGCGCGCCTGATCCAGATCCTGCTCCGAATTCGCCCCCTGCCTGCGAAGGCTCCGGGCCCTTTGAAAGGTGAGCTGTTGGATCTCCAGATCCGCTTCCGCCTGCTGAGTCTGGGCGTGCGCCACCGCGAGATTGGCCTCCGCCTGGACAATCTGCTGACGCGTCATCTCCTCCTGCAGCCGCAGGTCGGCCTGCGCCTGCGCCACCTGCGCCGCCGCCGCCCGCGCGGCGTTTTCATAAAACGAGAGGGCGGCCTGCCACTCCGCCGGCGCGATCAGCGCCACAAGCTGGCCTCGCTTCACCGTGTCGCCCTGCCGTACCTTCAGCTCCTGCAACCGCCCCTGAACCTCGCTGCTGACCACGACCTCGTCGGTCGTGACGATTCCCGTCAGCACAAAGGGCCGGAAGTGCAGTTTCAAGGAGACGAGCACAACGGCCGCCACCGCGGCCGCGAGAATGACTTGGACGACGCGCTTTCGTTTCATGGGACGTGGGCCTCCGGGCGGACAAACAGGGCGTGGCGGATGAAATCGATCACGGCCGCCTTGCGGCGCGCAAGTTCATGTTCGCTGTAGGAATCAATCGGGCTGACGAGCTTCAGGATCGGTGCGATGGAGAAGTAGTGCACGATCAGCGAGGTGATCGAGATGAGCGTATGCCGCACCTCCACGGGACGAAACTCGCCGGCCTCGATTCCGCGCGCCAGCAGCTTCGCCAGGGCATCGCCCCTCGGTTTCGCATACTTCGTGACCAGCGGCTGCACGAGCTTGCCCGCGGTCATGAAATGCTGGTGCAACGATGCGGAGCTGCGCCGGCTGCAGATCGTGTCGAAATGCAGCTCCACGTACCGCAGCAGCGCCGCACGCGCCGAGCCGGGCGCCGTGATCACGGCCAGAGCCTTCGCGTTGAATTCCCGAAACTGCTCCTCGAGGACCGAAGCGTACAACCGGTCCTTGCTGCCAAAATAGTAGTAGATCAGTGCCTTGTTCACCCCCGCCGCCGCCGCAATCGCGTCGATCCGCGCCCCCGCAAGCCCCCGGTCCGCAAACACCCCGGCCGCAGCGGCCAGGATCGCCCCACGCGTCTCCTCGCGATGCATCGTTTTCCGCGAAACTGGGGTTTTCTGGATACGCCGGATCATTTGATTAACCGTTTAGTCAATAACGGAACACCACACCGGCCATTGTCAACCTTCGAGGCCCGCTCCGACCAGAATCCCCGCCTACCCGCGAAAGAGCACCGACTCACGATTGAACTGGCTCACGCAAAACCGCAGCGCCAGCGCCGCGTAGACGCAGGAGGACACGAATATGAGCGCAAGCAGGTTCCAATGCCATACGCCCGAGAGCAGCTCCTTGCTCGCGAGGGCTAGGTTCATCACCGGAATCAAGGCCACCCGCGCGCTCAGCTCCAGCCCCGGCATCAGACCGGTCATCGCCGGAAGAAGCACCAGCATCATCACAGGCATCGCATAGCTCTGCGCCTCCTTGCTCGTCTTCGCCGTCACCGAGATCGCGAGCAGCAACGCCGAAAACATCGCAGCGGAGGGAAGCGCCAGGACCACCACCGCAGCCAGCCCCAGCGGATCGATGAGCACGGGCACCTTGCCCGCAACCGCCCCCATCATCGACGCCGCCCCCACACTCTTCGAGGCCAGCAGGGAGCCCCCCAGGGTGACCGTCACCGTCATCGACGCGATCGAAGCCACCACCGTCACGACCGAGGCGGTCAAGACTGTCAGAAACTTCCCCATCACCAGCTCCCCTCGTGTCACTGGACTGCACAGGATCGTTTCCATCGTGCCACGCTCCTTCTCCCCCGCCGTCAGGTCGATCGCCGGATACAGCGCACCCGTGACGCAGAATATGATGAACAGGTACGGGATCATCCCTCCAAACAGGTTGCCGCCCACCTTCTCGGGAGGCGCCACGTTCTGCGTGTTCAAATCAAACGGCTGCACCAGGCCCGGAGGCAGACCTCGCGACTCCAGGCGCGCCCTCACCAAGCCCTGACGGTAGTCCGACAGGACCCGCCGCACCTCCGCCACAGCCAGTCCCGACCGCAATTCGCCCTCGTAGTCATAAATCGTCACCGCCTCCGGTTCTCCCCGGTCGAGCTTTTGGTCGAAACCCGGGGGAATCGAAACCACCGCCCGGATCTTCTTGTCGCTCACCAGCGTCCGCCATTCGGCCGCCGCCGGCATGCACTGAAGTTTCGGCGCCTTCTCGAGCACCGCCCTCACCCCCGGCGAGTCGTCGCCGCCAAGCACCATCACCGCCGAGCGCTCGGCGCGCGCCTTGCCGAAGATCCGCGCCGAGAGAACGCCCACCGCCAGGAACAGCAGCGGCATCACGATCGTGGGAAGCACCAGCGTGGACATCAGCGTGCGCCGGTCGCGCACCGCCTCGCGCAGCTCCTTCGCCCATACGGCACGTATGCGCGAGCCCCTCACGACACCCCCTCCTCCTCACCCTGCACCGCGCGCACAAAAATCTCCTCGAGGTCCTCCGCTCCCCAGCGCGCCCGCAGATCGCCCAGAGTGCCCTCCGCGACGAGCCGCCCGCGATGTATGATTCCAATCACGTCGCACAGTTTTTCCGCCTCGCTCATGACGTGCGTCGAGTAAATCACCGCCCTGCCACGGTCCCGACACCCTCGCACGAAGGCGACGATCCCCCTCGCGGCCAGCACGTCCAGTCCGAGCGTCGGCTCGTCGAGAATCAAGACCTCCGGGTCATGCATCACCGTGCGCGCGATCGAGACGCGCTGCTTCATGCCCGTGGAATACTTGTCCACACGCAGATCCAGAAACTCCGCCAGCCTGAACTCCTCCGCCAACCGCGCCGTGCGCGCCACAATCGCCGTCTCGTCCATGCCGTTGAGCCTGCCGAAATACGCGAGCGTTTCCCGCCCCGTGAGCCTCCCGTAAAGGGCCGTCGTTGCGGCCAGGAAACCCACTTTGCCACGAACGCAGCCAGGCTTCTCGATCACATCGTGCCCGGCCACCGTGGCCGTCCCAGCAGTCGGTTTGAGCAGCGTCGCCAGCATGCGCAGGGTCGTCGTCTTGCCCGCGCCGTTCGCGCCAAGAAGACCGTAGATGCGCCCGGGCGGACACTCGAAGCTGACATCGTCGACGGCCCGGATCTCGCCGCGCTTGCGGTCCTCGAAGTGCTTGGCCAGGGAACAGGCTCGGATCATGACGAACAACCGGGGCCGGCCCCCCACTCATGGTCGCCGAGCAGGATGGACGCAAACAGATCGAGCTGTTCGATGAGGGTGGCATCCTTGCGCCACGCGAGATACACGGGAAACTCGATCACGGCGGGCTTCAGGGAAACGAGGGCCACGCCCTCCGGCGGCGTCCCGTGCAGCCCGGCCGGAAGATAGCCGACGGCATTGCTGAACGACACCTGCGCAAAGACCCCATCTTCGCTCTGCTCATCCGAGGCGATGCAGGGCCTAAAATGCGCTTTCTGCGCCGCCGCGAGCAACCGGTTCCGACGCCCCGGGAAAGTCCGTTCGTCCCAAGCCACCCAGACTTCCTCGCGAAGGTCCGCAAACGACACCCAACGCCGCCGCGCATGCCGATGCCCGCTGGGCAAAACCACGACAGCCGGACGCAGCTCCAGACGGCGGATGTTGAAATCGATGCGAAGCCCCAGATCGACCTCTTCCAACAGCGCCATGTCGACCTCCCCTTCCTTCAAGGCATCGAGCACCGCGGACGGTTCATAACACGCCTCGTGCAGCCGCACGTCCGGACTCTCCCTCGAATATCGCCGCAGCCCGCTCGCGTATCGCTTTTTCCACCACTCACCGTAATGCCCCACCCGGATCTCACTCACCGGCGCCGCAGCCACGGCCCTCGCCTCGCCCGCCGCTTTGGCCGCCGACGCCAGCAGTTCTTTCGAGCGCTCATAAAAGACCTGCCCCGCAGCGGTCAGCGATAGGCGGGAGGCCCCGCGACGAAACAGCGAACACCCCAGGCTCTCCTCCAAATCCACAATGTGTCGGCCCAACAGTGAGGGCGTCAGCCCGCACAGACGCGCCGCGCGCTTGGCGTCGCGTTCGTCCGCCAATGCCAGAAAATAGCGCATGTGACGCAATTCCATGATGGCTCAGTACAAGCGCCATGAGATGACGGCGCCTGTGCCCGCAGGCAACCGCCAAAATACAAAGCCCGCCGGAATCCGGCGGGCTTTGTCAAAAATGCGACGTTCGAGGAACGTTTACTTGCCCGGCACGTTCAGCTTGATGCCCGGCGTCTCGCCAGAGGTCTTACCCGCAGCAGGCGCAGCCGGCTGATTCCCGCCGCCCAATGTGGCGCGGAGCATCATCGCACGCTGCGCCCAAAGGCCGGAGGGGTCGATCTGGAGGACCTGCTCGGCCTCCTTGATCGCCTGGTCGTTTTGACCTAGATCGGCATAATGCCGGAGGAGATGATAGGCCGCCTCGGAGCGGATGGCTTTGAACTGGCGCGCATCGTCGGCGATCTGCTGCAGCGCGGCTTCGCCCTCGCTGGCCTTCCCACCCAGTAGCTCGCTCATCGCGAGACCGAGCTTCGCACGCGCCTCAAAGGGCTGCTTGGCAAGCCCGGGGAGGGACTTTTCGTAGAAATTCGCGGCCGCCGCATAGTTGCCCTTGGAGTAATCCCCATCGGCTACCCGCAGCAGCGCGATGCCCGCCAACGCGCGGCCGGGATGTTCTTCCGCAAATTCCTGCAGCTTTTGGATATTGTCGCCGACGGCGGCGTACTCCTTGCCGATCTTCTTCTCCTGCTGCTGCGCGTACAGGTGATACCCGCCGTAGCCGAGAATGCCCACGACGATCAGCGCACAGGCGCCCAGGATCGCGTTGCCGTACTTCAGCCAAAACAATTGGAGACTCTCCGCAAAACTTTCGGCGGTGTGGCCCGCAGCCGGTTGCGCGGGCGCAGCGGCCTTGGGGTCGGAGGGAGATGCGGGCATGCTCATGTGGATGAAGGAGGGTTACGTGGTAAACGTGCAGGCAAGCAAAGGCCGCTCATCCTGTAAATGACGGAAATTCACGCGGCGCCCCGACGGATCAGTCAAACACCACCGTCTTGTTGCCATACACCAGCACCCGGTTTTCCAAATGCCACCGGACCGCCTGCGCCAACACCATCTTCTCAAGATCGCGCCCCTTGCGTACAAGGTCCTCGACGCTGTGGCGGTGGGTCACGCGCGCCACATCCTGCTGAATGATCGGGCCTTCGTCCAAATCCGGCGTCGCATAGTGCGCCGTGGCCCCAATCAGCTTCACCCCGCGCCGGTGCGCCTGGTGATAGGGCTTCCCTCCCGCAAAGGCCGGAAGAAAGGAATGGTGGATGTTGATCACCGGCCGCCCAAGGGCCTTCAGAAAATCCGCCGACAGCACCTGCATGTAGCGCGCCAGCACCACCAGATCCACGTTCAGCTGCCGCAGGATCTCGAGCTGCCGCCCCTCGGCCTCGCCCTTGCGCTCCGGCCGCACCTCAACGTGGTGGAACCCGATGCCGTAGGCCTTCGACGCCGACTCAAGGTCGGGATGGTTGCCAAGGATGCCAACCAGATCGCAGGGAAACTCGTTTGCCCGCCAACGCAGGATCAGGTCGTGGAAACAGTGGTCCGCCTTCGACACGAACAACACCACCCGCTGTTTGCGCGTCGACACGGCTACCCGCGAATCCATGCCCAGCACTCCCGCAAATTCCCGAAACGCCGCCGACTCCCCCTCGACACTGGACGCATTCGACGGCTCCCACTCGATCCGCTGGAAGAAGACTCCCTCCTCGATGTCCCGATGCTGGTCCGCATGCAGGATGTTCCCCCCGCGCGCAAAGATCCAACCGGCCGTCTTGGCGACGAGACCAGGCTGATCGGGCCCGTGCAGAAGGGCGATTAGGGTGGTGGGTTCAGACATGGCGACGTTCTCTCTTTCCCTGCGAAATCGACAGGCGGCCCCAGCCTTGTCGAGCCTCATCCTATCCTCGCCGAAACCGGCTCCAGGCTTCGGACGAGGCTCAAACCTGCACGGAGTTGCCGACGTAATGCTGGATCGGACGCACCCCCACGCGCTGCCGCTTGAGGGCCTTGATGCCGTTCACCGCCGCCTGTGCTCCCGTGATCGTCGTCATCATGCAGATGCTGTGCGCGTAGGCTGCGGACCGGATCTGGTTTTCGTCGCGCCGCGGGATCATGCCGCTGGGCGTGTTGATCACCATCGCGATCTTTCCGTTCTTGATCATGTCGATCGCGGTCGGCCGGCCCTCGGTGAGCTTGAAGAGCTTGTTGACCTTCACGCCGCCCTCCTGGAGCACGCGCGCGGTCCCGCTCGTCGAGTAAATCGTAAAGCCAAGCTGCTCGAGCTGGCGCGCAATCTCGACCGCATGCGCCTTGTCGCTGTCCTTCACCGAGAGAAACACGTTCCCCTCGAGCGGCAGCCCCGGCTTCGCTGCAGCCTGGGCCTTCGCAAATGCAATGCCCAGATCGTCGTCCAGGCCCATGACCTCGCCCGTCGAGCGCATCTCGGGACTCAACGTGATCGTCGCCCCCGGGAATCGCACGAAGGGGAAAACCGCCTC
This sequence comes from bacterium, assembly GCA_021780625.1. The sequence continues at coordinate 13,299 of JAJXYI010000123.1, forward strand.
CTTCACACACCAGTGCTTCGGCGTGAGCTCGCGCGTGAAGCCCAGCTCGACGAGCTTCTTGCCCGCCATGACCTTCGCGGCAAGCTTGGCCAGCGGAACCCCGACGGCCTTCGCGACAAAGGGCACCGTGCGCGAGGCGCGCGGATTGACTTCGAGCACGTAAAGCTGGTGGTCCTTGATCGCGAACTGGACGTTCATCAGGCCGATCACCTTGAGCTCCCTGGCCAGCGCATAGGTCGCCTCCCGAACCTCCGCGAGCATCGTCTTTCCCAGCGTGTGCGGCGGCAGCACCATCGCTGCGTCGCCTGAGTGCACGCCGGCATACTCGATGTGCTCCAGCATGCCGCCGATCACACTCGTCTCGCCGTCGCTGATACAATCGACGTCGAGCTCGATCGCATCCTCCAGGAACTTGTCGATGAGCACCGGCTTGCCCGGCATCACGTCGAATACCTGGCGCACTACGCCCTTGAGATCCTCCTCGCTGTACACGATGAACATGCCGCGGCCACCCAGCACAAAGGACGGACGCAGCAGCACCGGGTAGCCGAGCTCGCGGGCGTAGACAACCGCCTCCGCCTCGCTCATCGCGGTGCGGTTGGCGGGTTGCTTGATGTTGATCTTGTTGAGAATCGCCGCAAACAGCTTCCGGTCCTCGGCAATCTCGATCGACTCCGGCGAGGTGCCGATGATGTTCACACCGTTGGCCTTCAGGCTCGTGGCGAGATTGAGCGGGGTCTGGCCGCCAAACTGGACGATCGCGCCCTCGCAGCCCTCCTGCTGGTAGATCTCGAGCACGTCTTCGAGCGTGAGAGGCTCGAAATAGAGGCGGTCGGAGGTGTCGTAGTCCGTCGAGACCGTCTCGGGATTCGAATTCACCATCACCGTCTCGAAGCCGATCTCGCGCAGCGCAAAACTCGCATGCACGCAGCAGTAGTCGAATTCGATGCCCTGGCCGATGCGGTTCGGTCCGCCTCCGAGGATCATGATCTTCCGCTTGCTCGAGGGCATCACCTCGTTCTCGTCTCCGTAACTGGAATAATAATACGGCGTGAAGGCCTCGAACTCGGCGGCGCAGGTGTCCACGAGCCGGTAGGTCGTGTTGACCCCGCGCTTCTTGCGCTCCGTGCGCACCGCGGGCATCTCGCTCTTGAGCAGGTGCGCAAGCTGGACGTCGGAAAACCCGGCCTGCTTGGCGCGGCGCAGCAGCTCCGTGTCAATCGAGGCCAGCGACTTGCCCCGCAGTTCCTGCTCGAGATCGAAGATCTCCTTGAGCTGGCGCACAAACCACGGATCGATGCTCGTCAGGTCAAAGACCTCCGCCTCGCTCAGGCCGCTCATGAAGGCATAACGGATGTAGAAGATCCGCTCCGCATTGGGCGTGCTGAGCTTCGCCTTGATCGCGTCGCGCTCCGGCGCCTCATCCGCGCCATATTTGCCGCCACCACCAAAGCCGCGAGCCCCGGTCTCCAGCGAACGAAGCGCCTTTTGAAGCGACTCCTTAAACGTGCGGCCGATCGCCATCGCCTCACCCACCGACTTCATCGAGGAAGTCAGCGTCGGATCTGCGTCCGGGAATTTCTCAAAGGTGAATCGCGGAATCTTGGTCACCACATAGTCGATCGTCGGCTCAAACGATGCGGGCGTCAGGCGCGTGATGTCGTTGCGAAGCTCGTCCAGCGCATAGCCCACCGCCAGCTTTGCCGCGATCTTCGCAATCGGAAATCCCGTGGCCTTCGAGGCCAGCGCCGAGGAGCGCGAGACGCGCGGATTCATCTCGATGACCACCATGCGGCCCGTCGCAGGGTCGACCGCGAACTGGATGTTCGAGCCGCCCGTCTCCACGCCCACCTCGCGGATCACCGCAAACGAGGCGTCGCGCATCACCTGAAATTCCTTGTCCGTAAGCGTCATCGCCGGCGCCACCGTGATCGAATCGCCGGTGTGCACCCCCATCGGGTCGAAATTCTCGATCGAACAGATCACGACACACTGGTCCTTGTGATCGCGCATCACCTCCATCTCGTATTCCTTCCAACCGAGCAGGCACTCCTCGATGAGCACCTCGTGCACCGGGGATATGTCCAGTCCGTTCGCCACGATCCGGTCGAACTCCTCCTTGTTGTACGCGATGCCACCACCCTGGCCGCCAAGCGTGAAGGAGGGACGGATGATCAGCGGGTAGCCGCCGCTGATCTCGTCGATCGCCGCCCTCGCCTGCTCCATGGTGTGCACCGTGCGCGATTTCGCGCAGTCCAGGCCGATCTTTAGCATCGCCTGTTTGAACAGCTCGCGATCCTCGCCCTTCATGATCGCGTCGGGCTTGGCGCCAATCATCTCCACCTTGTAGCGCGCCAAGACCCCCTGCCGATGCAGATCCATCGACAGATTCAGCGCCGTCTGCCCTCCCAGCGTCGGCAACAGCGCATCCGGCTTCTCCACCGCGATGATCTTCTCGAGAATGTCGACCGTAAGCGGCTCGATGTAGGTCACATCTGCAAACTCGGGATCGGTCATGATCGTCGCCGGATTCGAATTTACCAGCACGACCCGATAGCCCTCCTCCCTAAGCGCCTTGCAGGCCTGGGTGCCCGAGTAGTCGAACTCGCAAGCTTGTCCGATGACGATCGGACCGGCGCCAATGATGAGGATGGACTTGAGGTCGGTGCGTTTGGGCATGGGCGTAGATTTTGAGGAGCGAAAGGACGCCGCGAAGCCGGAGCAAGGCGGAAAGCAGCGCGGGATTCACCCGCAACGCTTTAATTTATTCCCCAGCACCTTGCACCGGGGTTCCCTGATCCGAAACCAGGAGCAATTCGCGGATTTTCTGCAGCAATTCGTCCGGATCGTAAGGCTTCTGCATCAAAACCGCCCCCTCCGGCAGCGAGGCGTGATCCGGGCTGAACGCATCGTTGTAACCGCTGGCAAAGATCGTGGGGACCGCCCGTTCGTCGAGCCGGCGTATGCGTTCATAGGCTTCAAGTCCGCTCAGCTTCGGCATCACCGCATCGAACACAAGCAGATCGATCTTTTGCCGGTGCGCTTCGTACAACGAAACCGCCTCCTCGCCATTGGTCGCCAGGATCACCTGATAGCCCGCCCGCTCCAGGATCTTTCGCACCAGCGAGCGGATCGTCTCGTCGTCCTCTGCCACCAGCACCGTCTCGTGACCACCCGAAATCAGACGACGGCGCACGGGCGCCTCAGGCGACTGCCCCGGCGCCTCGACAGTCGGCACGTAGATCCGGATGGTCGTGCCCAGGCCCGGCTCGCTGTACAATCGAATGAATCCATCGTGCTGCCGGACAATGCCGTAAACCACCGCAAGCCCCAGCCCAGAGCCTTTTTCCTTCGGCTTCGTCGTGAAAAACGGCTCGAACACCCGCTCCTGCGTGGCCTTGTCCATGCCACAGCCCGTGTCGGTCACCGTGATCATCGCAAAACGACCCACCCGCGACCAGGGATGCGCGTGCTTGTAACTCGGAGTGATGACCTTCTTTTCGACGGTGATCGTGATCTTGCCCCCTCCGGGCATCGCATCGCGCGAATTCACACAGAGATTGATGAGCACTTGCTCCATCTGGGTCGGGTCGCAGCGCACCCGGCCCATTGCCGCGTCGGTGCGGAGCTGCACGTCGATGTTCTCGCCGATGAGCCGCCTGAGCAGTTTCAGGAGGTTGCCAACCAGTTCGCCCAGATCGACCACCTCAAAATGCATCGCCTGCCGCCGCCCAAAGGCGAGCAGTTGCCGGGTCAGCTGCGAAGCGCGCTTTGCGGCTCCCAGCGCCTCCTTCAGATAGGCATCGCGATCCTCCGCGGTCAGCAGCCCATCCTGGGCCAGCCCTATGAACCCCAGCACCGCCTGGATGATGTTGTTGAAATCGTGGGCCACGCCGCCGGCGAGATGCCCGACGACCTCCAACTTCTGGGCCTGCCGCAATTCGTTCTCGAGCCGCAGTCGGTCCGTCAGATCCGTGAAGACGATGAGAATGCGGTCGGCGTTCACCGCCGCGCTGCACTGAACCCGCCTGACCGAGCCGTCCTTGCAGGCGGCGTCGACTTCCATCGGCCCGACCGCCGAGCCGTCGAGCAGCGCCCTGTCGAGCTGGCCCACCCAGTCCGCACGCACCTTCGATCTGTAAACAGGATCCGGATACGCCTTGAGCCACCATGCATCGATTTCCGCAAGTTCGTCCTGGTTGTACCCGAAGACCTCCGTGAACTTCGCGTTCACCGAAATCACCCGCTGCCCCAGGTCGGTCACCAGCATCGGCACCGGCGAGGAGGCCAGTATGTGCCGGTACTTCGCCTCGCTCGAACGCAATTCCTGCTCGGCCTGTTTCCGCACCGTCACGTCGACCAGGGTGCAGACAAACCACGCCCCGCCCTGCTCGCCCGGAATGCTGAATACCGTGGCCTCGCAGAAACCGAGCGTGCCGTCCCGCCGCCTCACCTCGAATTCGACCGGGCCCTGCGGTCCCTCCCCCGCCTTCACCGCGGCCAGCAGGACATCAAAACGCCTGGAAGTCTCGTCGCTGTAGACCAGCCCCCGAAGGCTCCGCCCCAGCACCTCCTGAGCCTTCCACCCAAAAAGCTCCTCGGACGCCTGATTCCAAAAACACACGCGACCATCCGCATCGTGCCAGTGCACTGCCACGTGCGGGGTGTTTTCAATGCTCGCACGGAGCCGCTCCTCGCTGCGCCGAAGTCGCATCTCTATACGGGCCCGCTCAAGTTCGCCTCCCGCACGGCCTGCACAGATCTTGAGCACGGCCTTGAGCTCCTCATCCTCGGGCAGGGGTCCGTCGTGGGCCAGCGCCAGCAGACCCAGCGGCTCCTGCCGGGAACTGAACAGGGGAACCCCGACATACGCCCGAGCCCCCAACTGCCGAAGCCTCGGATCGTCGGGAAACAGCTGCGTCACCCCGTCCGCATGCCAGCACAGCGTCTTGCCAATCACCTCGCCGCAGGGCGAATGCGACAATCCGTACTC
>JAJXYI010000571.1 GCA_021780625.1 bacterium
TACGCCGAGCCGCCCACCACCAGCATCAGGGCCAGGGCAAGGGGCGCCACCACCGACCGCCGGGGCGGGGCTGACGGGGCAGGTTGCACGGGGGGAGGCATCACGGGGGCTCGGAGCGCAGGTCTAGGGCACGGTGATGGTCGGGCCTGCGGGGGCCGTGGTTGTGGCGGAAGGCGTGGGCGTGGTCGGAGCGGGCTCGGCCGGCGCCTTCTCCTGCTCCTTGTCGTAACCGAGATCCTTCAGCGTCGGACCCTGGAATTTCGTCTGGCCGCTCGCGCCGCCGCGGATGATCGCCCGGCGTTCGCCCCGAAGCAGTTCGATGACTTCACCCTCGTCGGAGTACTGGCCGTCGATCGAGCGAACCTTGGGACGCCCTCCGCTCAGGATCGCCTTGTCGGCACCCGGAAGCACCTCCGCCCGCTCACAGGTGGCGATGCGGTCGTTCTGCACGATCTGGACGTTGCCGGTGGCGATCAGGGACTTGAAACGATCCTGGTTTCCGATCGTCGCGTTCGCGTCGCCGGTCCGGCGAGCGACGACGATGAGCTGGCTGCATGTCATCTTGAGATTGGTGGCGGTGACGGTGACGCCGTCGCGGAAGGTGAACGTGCTCTCCGTCTCCGTGCTGACCACCTCGGCATTGCCGCTCTCGATGGTCGTTGGAATCTCTTCGGCGGCGCGGAGGGAGGCGGCGAGGGACGCTGCGATCAGGACGCCGGTCCAGCGGAATGCGGATGACCAGTTCATTTGAGGATGTCTTTGAGTTGGGCCTGGAAAACGACGCGCACGTCATGCGCGATGGTGACCTTCTGGATTTTGTGTTCGTAGGTCCAGCCACGGCCGGTCACCTCGACATCGTCATGGATGAGCCGGACCGCGCCGTCGCCTTCCGCACGGTTGAGCTTCGGCTGGAAGACCGCCTGCGGGCTCATCAGCACGGAATCGGTGCGCTCGCTGGCGTCGCCTGAGAAGACGATCGCGCTGAACCCGGTGACCTCGATGCGGTCGGCGCTCAACAACCGTGCGGACGAGCCGCGCAGGGTGAGCATGTGGTAGCCTTCCTTGTCGGTGAACACGGGGAACACCCACCCGAGCGCAGGGCCTGATTCGATGGCCCGCTTCGCGCTGTCGGTCGCATTGTCCGCGGCGAAACCCGGTCCGGAAAACGCCAGGACCGCGGCTGCGAGGAGGAAATGTCGGGCCATCATCGGCGGTTTGAGCGCGGCGTCCGCTTCGAGTTCCCTGATGTTTCGGGGCTTGCGGAAAGGAGGTGCTCGCAGATTTCGCGGACGGCGCCATGCCCCGCCGGGCGGGTGGTGATCAGGTCCGCCGCGGCCAGGACGGACGGCAGCGCCCCTGGCGGCGCGATCCCGATGCCGGCCCATTCCATGGCGGCGACATCGATCACGTCGTCGCCCATGTAGGCGCATTGCGAGGCCTCGAGCCCCAGCTGCGAGGCGAGTTCCTTCAGTGCGGTGATCTTGTCGATGCGCCCCTGGATGATGTGCGGGATCTGCAGTTCCTCGCCGCGGCGCGTGGTCGCGCCCGACGCCCGGCCGCTGATCCAGGCGGCGGTGATCCCGAGTTTCGGAAGCTGGCGCAGCCCGTGACCGTCGAGAATCGAGAACAACTTCGCCTCCGTCCCGTCCGACGAGATGATCACCGTGCCGTCGGTCAGCACGCCGTCGACATCCATCGCGAACAACCGGATGCCCGCCCAGCGGGAGCGGGGGATTGCGGATTTCGGATTGCGGACTGCGGATTTAGCACGGGCCATGTAAAAGGAAATTTCGAGTCGATGTCGCGAAATCCGCAATGCGTAATTCGCCGTGGCGGGCCGGTGCCGGACCCGATCCGCACTCCGAATTCCGCAATCCGCAGTTCATCCCATCCATGCGGCGATCCGGTCGATGATCCCGTCCTTCGTCGGACGGAATGCGGCTTCCAGTTCGGGCGCGAAGGGGACGGGCAGGTCGAGTGAGGCGATGCGAAGGGGGGCGGCCTTCAGGGCGGCGAAGTGAGTCTCCGACAACCGTGATACGAGCTCGGCGCCGAAGCCATGGGTGCGTCGTCCCTCGTGCAGGACGACCAGCCGGCCGGTGCGCTTCAACGAAGCCTCGATGGACTCCAGGTTCAGCGGCGCAAGCGCCCGCAGGTCGAAGACGTCGAACGACGTTTCGTATTCTTCCTCGAAATAGGCGGCGACCTCGGTCGCGAGGTGGACCATCTCGCCGTACGTGACAAGCGTGGCGAAATCGCCGCGGGCGAGCTGCCTCGGCTTCCAGACTTCGCGGTAGTTCGGATCCCATGCCACCGACGCCTTGCTGCGGCGGTAAAGCCCCTTGTGCTCGAAGAGCAGCACCGGGTTGTTGTCCTCGTAGGCGGCGAGAAGCGCGTTGAACGCGTCCTGCGGGGTGCTCGGATACAGGGCCTTCAGTCCGGGCATCGAGAGGAAGAACGAGTCCAGCTCCTGCGAGTGGAAGGAGCCGAACGTCAGCCCGCCGCCTGTCGGCAGCCGGAACACGAGCGGGCATGCCGCGCCGGACCGGAAGTGCATCGTCGCGGCGTTCTGCGTGATCTGCGTCGTCGCCTCCGTGGAGAAATCCGCGAACTGGAACTCCTCGATCGGACGGTGCCCGTTGAGCGCGAGGCCGATGGCGTATCCGGTGCACGCGCTTTCCGCGAGCGGGGTGTTCAGGACGCGCGGTCGGCCGAAATCCTGAAGCAGGCCCTCGGTGACCTTGAACGCGCCGCCGTACCTGGCGATGTCCTGGCCGAGGATGAGGGACTCAGGGCGCTCGGTGAGGATCTTTCGGAGGCCGAGATTGACGGCCTGTGCGAGATTGAGCTGCGCCGGTGCGTCGGGCGTGGGGAGCCATGGAATCGGCGTGCCGGCAGGGGCGAACAGGTCCGCCTCCATGCCCGCCGGATTCGGTCGCGCGGTGGCGATGGCGACCTTGATGCAGGCTTCGAGAAAGTCGTTCAACTCGGCTTCGACGGCGTCAACGCGAGCCTGGCCCGCGGCCTCAACGACCTTTGAGCGGAACTTCGGGAGAACGTCGCGCGCCAGGAAACCGTCGCTCTCGCCTGGAAGCAGGTAATCGCAGGTGTCGTAGGCGGCGTGACCGCGCAGTCGGAGCGTGCGAGCCTCCACGACCATCGGCCGCCGGGTTGCCCGGACCTTGTCGATCACGGAGCCGAGCGTGCGGATGCAGGCTTCGACATCGGTCGCGTCGACGACAAGCCCTTCCATGCCGTATCCCGCCGCGCGTTTCCAAAGCTCGGTGCCCGTGGCGAACTGCTCGCAGACCGGTGTCGAATACGCGTAGCCGTTGTTCTCGATCACGAACACCACCGGCAGCGACAACAGCGACGCCAGGTTCATCGACTCATGAACGTCCCCGGTGCTCGAGGCTCCATCGCCGAAGAAGGTGAAGCCCACGGCCGAACGGCCGAGCCGACGCTGCGAATCGGTCGCGCCCGCGACGGTTGAAAGCATCTGCCCCAGATGGCTGATCATCGGGAGCGAACGATGGGCAGGATCGCCGTGATGGATGTTGCCCTCGCGCGCCTTCGTCGGGCTGTCGGCGTTTGCGAAATACTGGTTCAGGTGCTCGCAGAGATGTCCGCCCCAGATCAGGTGGCCGCCGAGGTCGCGATGCGTGAACGACACCACGTCGAGCTCCTTGTCCGCCAGCAGCGCAAGCGGCACGATGAAGCCCTCGTGGCCCTGCCCGCCGGTCACCGTTCCCCGAATCAGCCCCTGCCGGAAAAGCTCCAGGATCCGGTTGTCCGCGGTCCGGGTCAGGTGGATCCAGGCGTACGTTCTGAGCAGGGCGTCGGCGCGATTGGTCTCGAGCTCCGGCGCGCGAAGCGTGCGCGCGGCGAGGAGGGCGGGAGGAGTCGGAAAGGCGGCCATGGACCGGTCACGGTGAGCATCCGCCGCCGGGCCGGCAAGGCTTTGCGCGATGCGCTGCGTGTCAGCGGTGCGCCCCTCCGGTTTCAATGCGGCGCGACCCTATTTCCTGGCTGCGACCATCAGCGCGCTGCCGTGCACGTTCGGGTGCTGCTCGGTGCGGAAATCGCGGAACCCAAACCGTTCGAGCGCCGCCATGATCTCCGGCTTCTCCATCCAGTAGCTGTAAACGGCGCCACCTCCGCAAAAGCCCTTCCATTCCAGCGACTCCCCGTAGTTGAAACGGTGCACGGTGTGCTTGAAGCCGGCGTGCTCGCAGCGGAGCGCCTCCGAGAACTTTGCGCCGGGCACGGGGTTCTTCGCGACGAACTCGGGATCGTAGAAAACCGTCCAGAGAAACAGCGCGTTGCAGCGGCGTGAGAGCAGTTCGAGCAGCTCCACCGGGTTGGTCATGTGATACAGGATCCCGCAGGCGATCCCGAAATCGAACGTCTGCGTCGCCTGCTTCAGGTACGCAAGGCAGTCACCCAGGAGAAAATGCGCGTGAGGCATGCCCAGGGTTTCCTTGGCGATCAGGCACTTCAGATACGCGCGGGCATTCGCCTCGACGGAAG
>JAJXYI010000647.1 GCA_021780625.1 bacterium
CTTCCTGCTCGCCATCATCTCCTGGATCGCGGCGCCCGAGGTGCTCGGCCGCACGTCCTTCGGCACGATGGTGCTGGCCTTCATCGTCTCAACGGTCGGCATCTTCCTGCGCATGTGGCTGGAGGGTCGCCCGCCGGTGACCAACCTGTATTCCTCCGCGCTGTTCGTCGGCTGGGTGGCCGTCGCCCTGTGCATCGTGCTCGAGTATTTCTATCGAAACGCGGTCGCGAGCGTGGCCGGCGGCTTCGTCGGTTTCTGCACCCTCGTGATCGCCCAGCACCTCGCGCTCGGCGGCGACACGATGGAGATGATGCGCGCCGTGCTCGACTCGAACTTCTGGCTGGCGACCCACGTGGTGACCGTGACGATCGGCTACGGGGCCACATTCCTGGCGGGATTCCTCGCGCTGATCTACGTCGTCCGCGGCGTGTTCACGAAATCGCTCGACCAGTCCACGGCGGATTCGCTGCAGCGCATGGTGTACGGCATCGTCTGCTTCGCCACGCTGTTCAGCCTGATCGGCACCATCCTCGGCGGCATCTGGGCCGACCAGTCCTGGGGCCGCTTCTGGGGCTGGGATCCCAAGGAGAATGGCGCGCTCATCATCGTGCTCTGGAATGCCGTGATCCTGCACGCCCGCTGGGGCGGCATGGTCCGCCAGCGCGGCCTGATGGCCCTGGCAATCTTCGGCAACATCGTCACCTCCTGGTCCTGGTTCGGCACAAACATGCTCGGCGTGGGCCTTCACAGCTACGGATTCATGGCGGCGGCCTTCTACTGGCTGATCGCCTTCGTGCTCAGCCAGCTCGCGTTCATCGCGATCGCCACGCTTCCGGTCGACCGCTGGCGCAGCAAGCTGCGCGCCTGAGCGCCATCCACGACTGCCTTTCAAGGCGCGGGTCTTCGGACTCGCGCCTTTTTTGTCGATTGCTGGGCATTGGCTTGCCCGGGCGGCTTTCCGCTGGCCCGGCCTCCGAATCCTGATTTGCTCGCGGCAAATCCAATGAGCCCTTCAACCGCCCCACTACCCCGGGCCACGGAAGAGCGCGACGATCGCTTTCCTCCCGGCATCCCCTACATCGTCGGCAACGAGGGAGCAGAGCGCTTCAGCTTCTACGGCATGAGGCAGATCCTGTTCATCTACCTCACCTCCCTGTTCCTTGGCTTCGCGCCGGAGGCCACGGTTGGCACTGGAGCCGTCACCGATGCCACGCTGCGCGCCACGCAGACCTACCACTTGTTCAACGCGAGCGTTTACCTGTTTCCGATGATCGGCGCGATTCTCGCGGACCGCCTCCTCGGGAAATACCGCGTGATCTTCTGGGTCTCCCTAGTCTATTGCGCCGGCCAGGCCGCCCTCGCCTTCGGCGGTCACCTCGGTGCACAGGGACACCTGTCGACCGCCACCGCCGCCGTCTACGCGGGGCTCATCCTCATCGCGATCGGCTCGGGCGGCATCAAACCCTGCGTGTCGGCCAACGTCGGTGACCAGTTCACCTCGAAGAATGCGCACCTCGTCCAGCAGATATTCCAGATCTTTTATTTCATCATCAATTTCGGTTCCTTCTTCGCCTCGGTACTGACGCCGGTGCTGTACAAGTCGTTCGGTGCGGGCGTGGCATTCGGCGTGCCCGGCGTGTTGATGGCGCTCGCGACTATCGTTTTCTGGCTCGGAGGAAAACGGTCGATACAGGTCCCTCCGGCGCCGGGAGGCGGGCTGGGCTTGCTGGACTTCCTTGCCTCCTCGTTTCTCTGCACGCCCCTGCTGGTCATGGCCTACGTCGGCACCACGGTGGCCGATGAGATCGTAAAGGCGGCCATGAGCAGCGAGGCGGGCTCGGTGGGACGGGCGATCCTGCACATCGTGGAGGTCGACTGGCCATACGCGCTCGCCGCACTCCTGGGTCTGGGCATCGGCGCGGCGTTGTTCGCGTGGCGTCAGCGCATCAAGCAGGACAATGGGTTCTTCGCCGTGCTGCTTTACTGCTTCCAACACCGCCGCGATCCGCGCCAGGGCGGCAGCTTCTGGGCACCGGCCAGAAGCCGCTTTGGCGAGGAAGCCGCCGAGGGACCGCCCGCCGTGTTGCGCATCATCGTCGTGTTCTCGATGGTCGGCGTCTTCTGGGCGCTGTTCGACCAAAACTCATCCACCTGGGTCCAGCAGGCGAAGATGATGAATCTCACCCTCGTGGTTCCCACGATCCTCTGGTACTGGTGGCTCATTCCCGCCGTCGTGGTGGCCGCGTGTTTCGGGGCCGTCTGGCTTTTTACGTGGATTTCAAACCGGCCGCTTCCCCGCAAAGCGACGATCACTGCCCTGACCGCACTCGTGCTCTGGGGCGCGCTCGCCGCCGCACTGCAAGCGCTCCGCGGTGGCACCGAACGCATCGACCTGCTTCCGGCGCAGGTATCCGCCTTCAATCCGCTGATGGTCATGCTCATCATCCCGGCCCTCGATTTCCTGGTCTACCGGCCGCTCGACCGCCGCGGGAAGCCCCTCAAACCGCTCACCCGGATGGCTATAGGAATGTTTCTCGCGGCCGGGGCGTTCGTCACAGTCGCACTGATCCAGATGCGGATCGCCGCCGTGGGCGCCGGAAAGGTCCATGTGCTCTGGCAGGTGATCCCGTTCTTCATCCTGACCACAAGCGAGGTGCTCGTCTCAGTGACCGGGCTCGAGTTCGCCTACACCCAGGCGCCCCGGGCGATGAAATCGACAATCATGGGTTTCTGGTTGATCTGCGTGACCTTGGGTAACGTGCTGGTGGCGTTCCTCGCTCCGCTCGAGACTTTGTCGGGTGGGTTGGCGACGTTTTTCTGGACCTTTGCCGGCCTGATGCTGCTCGCCGCCCTGATCTTCGTCGCTCTCGCCTCGACCTACAAGGGCCGGAGCTACCTGCAGGCATGAGAGCAGGTCGCAGATCGATCCACGCACCCGACCGGAAATGACCGACCGGCGCACACTTCTCGTCGTGCGACCTAAAGTTGCCCCGGTCTGAGCCGAATTACCCAGCGTCGCGATTTTATAGGTTGATCGATACATTCACATGGCCTGCACTTCCTTCACTCTTTCGGGCTGCCGCAGCCTGGAGGCCCCCCAAGATTAAGCCATGGCAGGCGCCCCGACGATTGCTTCCATTTTTGCCCACAAGGTTGTGGTCGGTGTGGGTGACATGGCGGTGTCCAACAACACCAACGTCACCCTGAGCACCTACGCGCTCGGGTCCTGCGTCGGGGTCGTGGCCCACGATCCAGTGACCAAAGCGAGCGGCATCCTCCATCTGATGCTGCCGGACTCCAAACTGTCGGCCGACAAGGCCGCTGCACAGCCGGCCATGTTCGCGGATACGGGACTCCCTCTGCTCTTCAACGCCCTCTTCGGCCTGCGCGCCGAGTTTGGCCGAATCCGCCTGTTCATCGCCGGCGGTGCGAGCGTGATCAACGGCGCCGACCCGTTCAAAATCGGCGATCGCAACCTCCAGGCGGTCAAAAAGTTCCTGATGAGCTGCCCCTGCACTATCAGCGGGCACGACGTCGGCGGCACGATCAATCGCACGGTCCATCTCGACGTTTCGACCGGCACGGTCTCGCTGAGAATGCCGGATTCCAGCCGGCAGCACTCGCTCGCAAACTGAGCGGGAGCCGCCGCCGGGATGCGAAACCGGCCCGCGCGTCAATCGCTACGGGCCGGGAATCACCACAACACACACTATCGTCTCCCTCTGAATGCATCAGAGTGGAGCACTCAGCCACTCTTGTATCGGCACGTCGTCGCGCGCACCTGAGGCGACCTCGTAATTCTCCCCATCGGGCCGACTGGACCGCCCCGTTGTTCCACGAGCTCCCTGCCGGACGGTCCAACTGGTGAAGTCTTGGAATCGCCAACAAACTTTGTTCCGATCTCGTCTTTCCCTTCCCCCATGTCCCTCGCCGTCCAGGAAACCATTCAAACCCATCGGCTGCTGCCGGTGATCGAGATCCAGGATATCGCCCAAGCCGAACCTCTGGCCAAGGCCCTCATCGACGGCGGGCTGCCGCTTGCGGAGGTGACCTTTCGCTCCAAGGCGGCGCCGGACGCCATCCGCCGCATGGCCGGTTTCGCCGACCTGTGCGTGGGCGCGGGCACGATCATCAACGTCGAACAGGCCCGCCTCGCGATCGAGTGCGGCGCGCGTTACCTGGTCTCGCCCGGCACCTTCCCCGAGGTGATCGCCTTCGCTCGCTCCAAGCAGATTCCGATCTTCCCGGGCATCGCCACGCCCACCGACATCGGAAATGCGCTCGCCGCGGGCGTCGACGTGCTCAAGTTCTTCCCAGCCGAGGCCTATGGCGGTCTCGCGACGCTCAAGGCCCTCTCCGGCCCCTACCCCCAGGTCAAATTCGTGCCGACAGGCGGAATCAACGAGCAGAACCTCGCCTCCTACCTGGCCCATCCCAAGGTGCTCGCCTGCGGTGGCAGCTGGATGGTCGAGAAGTCGCTGCTCGCCGCCGGCAACTGGTCCGAAGTCCGCACCCGCGTCGC
>JAJXYI010000619.1 GCA_021780625.1 bacterium
CCTGCGGGAGATCCTGGTCCCATGACCACCACCCTGGTGCCCGCGCGAACCGGCGAAATGCCGCAACGATGAGCGCAGCCTCGGGTTTGGCGTCCCGGCACGCGCCCACTCAGATGCGCGGCCGGCGACGACGTGTCGCCGCTAAACCCCGACTCACCTCCCCACGATGAAACTCCTCCGCTGTATCGCTCTTTTCACCACGATCGCGCTCGTCTCCGGCGCGGCTGCCTTTGCCCAGGATGCCGGGAATATCCGCATCACGCTCGCTGGCGACTCCACGGTCTCCTATTTCCCGCCGAAGGAGCCCAAGAAGGGGTGGGGAATGTTCCTCGGCACCTATTTCGACCCGCAGGTGACCATCGACAACATCGCGAAGAGCGGCCGCAGCACGAAGACCTTCCTGAGCGAGGGCTGGTGGGCCAAGGTCCTCCAGAGCCGTCCCAACTACATCCTGATCCAATTTGGACACAACGACTCCCACGCGCCCAGCCGGCCCGAGCACACGGACCCTGACGGCCTGTATACGCAGCTGCTGACGAAGTTCGTGACCGACGCGCGGGCGATCGGGGCGGTGCCGATCCTCGTGACGCCCGTCCAGCGTCGCACGAAAGTCGATACCCTGCTTCCGTACGTCGCCGCGATGAAACGCGTCGCCGCGGAAACCCACACCACGCTCGTCGACCTGCATGCCTCGAGCGGGCGACTCTATGCGAAGCTTGGCCGGGCCGGCACGGCGGCAATCGAGGCGACTTCGACCGACCGCACGCATTTCAATGCGAAGGGCGCGAAATTGATCGCCGGCCTGGTGGCCGAGGACCTCGGCCGCGAGGTGCCCGGGCTGCGTGCCCACCTGCTGCCGACGGCGAAACAGCCCTGACGGCGGAGGCAGACGCGGCAGGCGCTCAGCTGCCCATCGGGACGACCGCGACAAACAGCAGGTCCTCGGTGCCCGGATTGCGGCGCCCGAGGCCGCCGTTGGACAGATGACCGATCCGCAATCCGGCTCGGGCGTCGTGCCAGACCGGATGCGTCAGCTCGAGAAACGAATAGAACTCGAGGTCGAGTCCCAGATTGTGATGCCGGTTCTTGTAGTAAAAGGGGCCGGTCCCGAGCGTCGCGGTCCAGTTGGAGCGGAGTTTGACGTCGTAGATGAATCCGCCGCCGGCGAACCAGGTGCCGTTGTCGAGCGCCGACACGCCCAGCCAGGGTCGGATGCCGTGCCAGTTCTGCGGCAGTCGGAGTTCGACGCCGCCGATCGTGTCGGCTGGCTCGGGCTGGCGTATTCCGATCTCCCCGACGGTCGAGACTAGCTCAAGCCGCGGTGGCGGTGGTGCGTCGGCCGAGCGCGCGAGGGGAAGGGTTATGAGGCCGAGCAGGCAGGCGAGGCCCGCGGCTCGGAAAATTGGGACGTGGCGATGGAAGGCGTGGTGCATGGTGTGCCCTTCGACGGTCGCGGGGAATGTCGCACCCGTCATTGGATCGCGAATACCGGCCCCGCCAGGAGGCCGGCATCGCGAGGAGAATCGGTCGCCCGTTCAAGCGATCAGTTCAGGCCGCCGCTGGCGCGGAGGGTCTCGCCCGTGATCCAGCCGGCGTCGGCTGAGGCGAGGAAGACCGCGACGGCGGCAATGTCGGGAGGCGTCCCCGTGCGACCCAGAGGAGTCTCATCCTGGGCGCGTTTCTCGAATTCGGAACCGATGAACCCGGCGGCGTGCGTGCCCTCGGTCTCGACGATGCCCGGATTGATCGAGTTCACCCGGATCCGGCGGGGGCCAAGCTCCTTGGCGAGCACGCCCGTGATCGCATCGACGGCGCCCTTCGTCGCCGAATACACCGCGCTGTTGGGCGGCGTGATCGTGGTGACGAGCGAGGAGATGTTGATCACGCTGCCGCCCGAGGACGGGAAGAGCTTCACCGCCTCCTGGGTCGTGAGGAGGAGGCCGAGGACGTTCACGTTGAACTGCCGGTGGAAGTGGTCGGCGGTGATCACCTCGAGCGGGGCAAATTCGTAAACGCCGGCGTTGTTCACAAGGATGTCGAGCTGTCCGAAGGCAGCCTTGGTGGCGGCGATCAGACGGGCGACGTCCTCGGGTTTGCCGACGTCTCCCTGGATCGCCACGGCCCGGCCGCCGCCTGCGGTGATCTCTGCGACGACCCTGTCCGCCGCGTCACGGCTTGCGGCGTAGTTGACGACCACCGACGCGCCTGCGGCGGCGAGATGCTTGGCGATTGAGGCGCCGATGCCCTTGGATGCACCGGTCACGAGGGCGGTCTTTCCCGCCAGTCTGGATTCAGTGTTGGATTTCATGAGTAGAGGAAAAGTCGATGTGTTCAGTGGGTGGAGGCGACCAACGTGCTGCGGGACCAGCCGCCGCCGAGGGCCTTGATGAGTCCGACGCTGTTGATGAGCTGCCGGGCCTCGACCTGGGTGGCGACCCGCTCGGTCGCCAGGAGCGTGCGCTGCGCGTCGATCACTTCGAAGGTGCTGACGTAGCCCGCGTCGAACTGGGTTTGTGCCAGCTGTTCGGCGCGCGTCGCGGAGGTCACCGCGCGCTGCTCGGCGCCGGCCTGGTCCGCCAGGAGGCGGCTTGCGGTCAGCGAGTCCTGCACCTCGCGGAACGCCACCAGGAGGCGCTGCCGGTAGCGTGCGACGTTTTCATCGTATGCGGCCCTGCTTCGGGCGAGGTTCGCCCGGATTCGTCCCCCCTGGAACAGAGGAAGGTACAGCGTGGGCCCGATCGACCAGAGGCGCGAGCCGCCGTCGAACAGCCGGTTGACGTCGCCGCTGGCGGCGCCAAAGGATCCCGTGAGCGAGATCGCGGGGAAGAACGCGGCCTTCGCCACACCGATGCGCGCATTGGCAGCCGCGAGGGCGTATTCGGCCGCGGCGACGTCCGGGCGGCGTTCGAGCAGGGCGCTCGGGAGCCCGGCAGGCACCGCCGGAGGGGCCGGGAGGGGGCTTGCATCATCGGCCACCGCAAAGTCCGGCGCGGCGGCGCCCAGCAGAACCGCGAGTGCGTTCTTTTCCTGGGCTCTCCGTCGGGCCAGATCGGATACCTCCGCTTCGGCCGAGGCGAGTTCGCCCTCCGCGCGGGCGACGTCGAACTCCGTCGCGGCGCCGTTCGCCCGACGCACGTGGATGAGTTTCAGGAACTGGCGCCTCAGCACCACGCCTTTCCGGGCATAGTCGAGTTCCCGGTCCAGTCCCCGCAGGGTGAAGTAGCCCGATGCGACCTCGGCCGTGAGCGCCAGTCTGAGACTTTCAAAGTCCGCGGCACTGGCGGCCGCCTCGTCCCGGGCCGATTCGTTCTCGCGGCGAATTCGCCCGAAGAGGTCGAGCTCCCAGGCCGCATCAAGAGTGCCCTGCACCGTCGTCGTCTCAGCGACCGGAAAGACGTTGTCTGTCGTCTGCGAGGTCCGCGAACGATTGACCGAAGGGCTGAACGCAACCGAGGGGAAATATTCGCCGCGTGTCGCGCCGGCGGCGGCCCGGGCCTCCTCCACGCGCGCGGCCGCAGCATGGAGGTCCTGGTTCGCCGCGAGCGCCCGCGCCTCGAGCTCGTCGAGTCGGGCGTCGTGGAACAGCTTCCACCAGCCGCTGCGCGGGAGCGCTCCGGAATCAGGGGAGGCGTTCTTCCACGCGATCGGTGCCTGGATCGCGGGACGTTGGTAATCGGGCCCGACGGCGCCCGCCGCGGAGGTCGCAGCGAGGACGGTCGCGCCAAGGAATGTGAAGATGGATTTCATGAGATTGCGGAAGTTGGAGGTTAGGCGGCCTGGGGGCACTCGACCGGGTCGGCCGGTGTGCGGGAGCGGCGGCGCAGGGCAATCCAGTGGATGCCGAGCGCTACGGCGTTCATCGCAAAGGCAACGGCGCAGACAGAGGGCCAGCGTCCGTACGACCAGGCATAAGCGCCGGCGAGCGACCCGAGCGCACCGCCGATGAAGCGGGCGACCATGTAGAGCGTATTGAGCCGACTGCGCGCCTCGGGCATGAGCGCGAGGACTGTGCCCTGCTCGGAGACCTGGACGGTCTGGACGCCGACATCCATGAGCATCACCCCGACCACCAGGCCAGGAATCGTGAGCCAGAAGGACATCAGCCCGAAGGCGGCGAGGCTCGCCCCGAGCGCAAGCACCACGGTGAAGGCCGCCCCGCGCCGATCGGCGAGCCGACCCGCATAGGGCGCGGCCAGGGCCCCGGCGAGTCCGACCAGTCCGAAGAGCCCGGTCGCGGAGGCACCGAGGTGAAACCGGTCCTGCATCACGAAGGCGAGGGTCGTCCAGAAGGCCGTGAAACTTCCGAACGACAGCGCCGTGACAATCGAAGGCCGCCAGAGGCGCGGCTGGGTCCGAAGCACCTGCCAGAGCGAGCCCATGAGTTTACCGTAGGCCATCCGGTTCGTGGGTCGGCGGTGCGGCAGACGGCCCTGGAGCGCGCAGACCAGGCCGATCATCAGCAGGGTCGCCAGGCCGTACATCGCCCG
>JAJXYI010000672.1 GCA_021780625.1 bacterium
CTATCATTGGATCAACGCGCTGTGCATCCTCGTGCTCGCCGCAACCGGCCTGATCATCGCCCATCCGCCCGCCTTCGTGCAGGCCTCCGAGGCGTCGTTTAGCTATTGGTTCGGCACGGTGCGATTCGTGCACTTCGTTACGGCCTACGTGTTCGTCTTCAACTTCGCCGTCCGCATCTATTGGGGCTTCGTGGGCAATCGTTACGCGGACTGGAAGAACTTCCTGCCGCTGCGACGCGCCCAGTTCCGCGAGGCGGCGGACGTGATGCGCGTGGACGTCCTCCAGTCGCGCAACACGCCCGTGCACGCGGTGGGTCACAACGCGGTCGCGTATTTCACGTACTTCGCGATGTTCCTGGTCTTTCTGTTCCAGGTGTTCAGCGGCTTCGCGATGTATTCGGCCATGAGCACGTCGTGGTTCCCCAAGTTGTTTGCGTGGATCACGCCGCTCTTCGGCGACGAGTACGCGCTTCGGCAGTGGCACTACGCGGCGACCTGGTTCTTCCTCATCTTCACGATCATCCACGTCTACCTCGTGTTTTATCACGACTACGTGGAAGGCCACGGCGTGATGTCATCGATGGTCGGTGGGTGGAAGTTTGTCGACGCCCGGGTCGACGAGGCGGGCCGGCCTGCGGACGGAAAATCATGGTTCAGCGGAAGGCGCAGGGTGCCGCCGCCGGAGAATCCATCGTGATGGCCAACGTGGTTGCCGCGATTGCCCCTCAAGACTGCGCTTTCCTGGTTGCGGGCCTAATTCCATGACGGACGCAATTCTCGAAGGCGGACCAATGTCGCCGGCGCCGATCCTTGTGCTCGGCGTCGGCAACATCCTGATGGGCGACGAAGGGGTGGGAATCCATGCCGTCCGCCAGTTGGAGGGCGAGCGCTGGCCCGGGCACGTGACAATCCTCGACGGCGGCACGGGCGGATTCCAGTTGCTGGAGCACTTTCGGGTCTACCCCCGCATCGTGCTAATCGATGCCACCCGCGATGGACAACCGGCCGGTACCGTGCGGCGATTTCGCGCGCGAACGCCGGCCGACTTTCCCCCGGCGCTCGGCGCACACGACGTCGGCCTAAGGGATTTGCTCTCGGCATCCGCCCTTCTCGGCCCCCTGGGCGAGATCGAGGTCGTCACCATCTCGGTGGAGAACCTCGAGCCGATGTGCCTGGAGCTCTCCGGGCCTGTCGGAAAATCCCTGCCGTCGGTGGCGGCGATCGTGCGCGAGATCGTCGGTGACGACCAAGCCCGTTGACCCCTCCGCCTGGGCCACCATGCTGTCGTGCTACGTCCGCCCGCCACCCATGCAAGAGAACTCTGCCCCCTCCTTCTCCTGTCCGATCCCGCTGGTGCGCACCGACGAGATCCAGATCGCCCACGGTGGAGGAGGACGCCTGACGCAGGATCTGATCGACCGCGTGTTTGCTCCCGCGTTTTCGAATCCGGCCCTGGACGCGCGGCATGACGGCGCCCTGCTTCCCGGGTCGGGCGCGGCGCGGATCGCGGTGACGACGGACTCCCACGTGGTGAGTCCGCTCGTCTTCAAGGGCGGTGATATAGGGTGCCTGGCCGTGCATGGCACCCTCAACGACCTGGCGATGTGCGGGGCTCGGCCGCAGTGGCTGAGCGCCGCGTTCATCCTGGAGGAGGGATTGCCCATGGCGACTTTGGAGGGCGTGGTGAAGTCCATGGCCTCCGCGGCTCGGGAGGCGGGCGTGTCGATCGTAACGGGCGACACCAAGGTCGTCGAACGTGGGAAAGGGGACGGGCTCTATGTGGTGACGACCGGAATCGGCATCGTTGAGCACGGTCGGGTTGTCGCGCCGTCGTCGATACGTGCGGGCGACGTCATTCTGCTTTCGGGCGACATAGGCCGCCATGGCATGGCGATCCTGGCGCAACGGGAAGGGCTTGCGTTTGAGTCTCCAATCGAGAGCGACACCGCGCTGCTGTGGCCTGCCGTCGAGTCGCTGCTCCGGGCGGGTGTCGACGTGCATTGCCTCCGCGATCTGACCCGCGGGGGGCTGGCGACGGCGGTCATCGAACTGGCGGAGGCGGCCGGACTCGCAGCGTGGTTGGACGAAGAGCGGATTCCCGTGACTGAGTCGGTGCGCGGGGCCTGCGAGTTGCTCGGGCTCGATCCGTGTTACGTGGCGAACGAGGGGCGTTTCGTGGCGGTCGTGCCGGAATCCGACGCGGAGCGCGCGCTCGGCATCCTGGCAGGGGCAGCCCCGGGCGGTCCCCCGTCGAGGATCGGCGCGTTTCGGGCGGGACCGCAGCAGACAACGCTGCGCAGCGTCGTCGGCGTGGAACGAATTCTCGACCGGCTCAGCGGGGAGCAATTGCCCCGGATCTGCTGAACCTGGCGCTCGGACTCAGGCGCTCGCGACGGACCTTGCGCGGTACCTGTAATACGCAGAACAGGCGCCCTCGGTCGAAACCATCGGCGCCCCGAGCGGGCGCTCCGGCGTGCAACGCGTGCCGAATGCGGGACACTCGTGCGGCTTCCGTGCGCCGCGCATGATGAGGCCGCTGATGCACTCGGTGGATTCGCGGCTTCCGCCCCCGCCCACGCCGAAGCGCGCGGCGGCGTCGAAGGCGCGAAACGAAGACCGCAGCGTGTATCCACTCTTTGGAATACCGCCGATCCCGCGCCAATTCCGGTCGCAGACCTCGAAGACCTCGCGCATGACCGCCTGGGCCCGCGTGTTTCCCTCGGGGCGGACGGCCCGTGCGTAGGCATTCGCCACTTCGGCGCGGCCCGCCTCGAGAAGGCTAATGCAGGCGAGCACGCCTGCCAGGATATCGAGCGGTTCGAAGCCCGTGACGACCATCGGCACGCCGAATCGCTCCGCCAGCGGACCGTATTCGGAGATTCCCATGACCGTGCAGACGTGGCCCGCCGCGAGGAAGCCCTGGACCCGATTGTCGGGGGAGGAGAGGATCGCCGCGATCGCGGGCGGCACCAGAACATGCGAGACCAGGAGGGAGAAATTGGTGAGCCCGAGCTTGCGTGCGTGCAGCACGGCCAGCGCGTTCGCAGGGGCGGTGGTTTCGAATCCGACGGCGAAGAAGACCACCTGCCTTGCCGGGTTGCGCGCGGCGAGTTCGACCGCGTCCAGGGGTGAGTACACCATCCGCACGTCGCCTCCGCGCGCCCGGGCCGTCAGCAGGTCGACACCGCTGCCTGGCACACGGAGCATGTCGCCAAACGAGCAAAGGATCACCTCGCTCCGCAACGCCAGTTCGACGGCCGCGTCGATGAGCTCGATCGGCGTCACGCATACCGGACATCCCGGACCGTGGACGAGCGTGATCTGCCGCGGAAGCAGTTCATCGAGGCCGAACTTCACGATGCTGTGCGTCTGTCCGCCGCAGATCTCCATCAGGGTCCACGGGCGCGTGACCTCGGCGGCGATGGCTTTTGCCAGGGCCGACACCTTCGCGGCATCGCGATACTCGTCGACGTACTTCATGGGCCCGCGCGCGATTCCGCGCCGGGCGACTCGAGTTCCTCGATTTCGCCCATCGCCTTGAGGTAGTCGAAAACCTGCGCGGCCTCGGCCTCGTCGACCACGCTGAGCGCCATGCCGACGTGCACGAGCACGTAGTCGTTCACGCGCGCCTCGGGCACACAGGAGAGGCTGACCTGCTTGATGACGCCTCCGAAACTTACGCGCCCTGTCCGAAACAGGGGATCATCTCCCTTGATATCCAAAATCTTTCCGGGTACGGCGAGGCACATGGGGCAGGCCCGAAGGCTGGTCGGACGGTGGCGCTGTCGCAACGGCAAAGTCGCCTCGCGGCCCGGGAAAACCTCACTCGTAGGACCGTTGTTCGCGCCGGAACTGGTTGACGCTGGCCACCACCCCGTCGACCACCACGATCGCAGTCGTCACCTCAACCTCGATACGCTCCGTGGTCGGAACGGCGGCTTCCATGGCCCGGAAGCCTCCGCTCGAGAGAGGGTCGGTATGGCTGGTGATGACATGCATGGTTCCGGGGACGTAATTGACGCGGTGGTCGACCACGTGACGGTAAACCCACACCTCGGCAGTATGGCCCTTGATCTGGTACGGACGCACTTCGGCCGGCGGTCCGTGATGAAGGCGGACGTCTTCGACCCGAGTACCAACCTGGATCGCGGAAAGCCCAAGTGTCGCCCGGCGTCCCTCAAGCGACGTGTCGGGCGTGGAAACCCCGGTGCATCCCGCCCCGACTATCGACAGGACGCCGAGCAAAACCCCGATGTGCGGCAACCTTCGCATGGCAATCGGTAATGAACCCCGCGCGCAACCGGGGCCCTTCACCGGTGGCCGTGCGCCTAGGGGTGGGGATGGTGATGCAGCAGGCTGTGCGGCTTTTCCAGTCCGTGCGCCAACATCAGCGACTCGTCCGCCATCAGCGTCCGGGCGTCGCCCGACGCCACCACCCGCCCGCCGTCCAGCAGGACCACTCGTTGGCAGAGTTCG
>JAJXYI010000715.1 GCA_021780625.1 bacterium
CTGAGGGATAAACGATGGTTCGATCGTTTGTACAAATCATGGACCCTTGGCACAATTCTTGATTCCCCTAGACTTGCCGTCGGCCGCATGGCTAAAAGCGCTGCGTAGCAAGACCTCTTCATCCTATGCCTAGCAAAGTCACTGCCAGATCGAAGAAAGCCGCCGGAGCCCAACCGGCTCCCGCCCCCGGAGGTCCGGTCGCGAAGCACGACTCCCAGAAGGAGATCATGCGCTCGCTGATCCTCCGCCACCTTCGCTCCACGCTTGCGCGTGATCCGGGCAGCGCGACCGCGCGGGATTGGTGGATTTCCACGGCGATGGCCGTCCGCGATCACATTCTCGAGCGATTCATCGACACCCAGGCGGTCCATACCGACAACAACGTCCGCCGAGTCTATTATCTCTCGCTGGAGTACCTCATCGGCCGGCTCCTCGGTACCAACCTTTACAATACCGGGCTGTACGACGTGACCGTCGAGGCCGTCCGCTCGCTGGGGCTCGACTTTGAGGCCATTCGCGGCTCCGAGGAGGACATGGGTCTTGGCAATGGCGGCCTCGGCCGGCTTGCCGCCTGCTTCCTCGATTCGCTCGCCACGCACGACTACCCGGCGATCGGCTACGGCATCCACTACGAATTCGGCCTCTTCAAGCAGGAGTTTGTGAACGGACACCAGGTCGAACGGCCCGACAACTGGGCCATGTACGGCGATCCCTGGGAGATCGTTCGCCCCGAGTACACCCTTGAGGTGAAGCTTTACGGCGAGGTGGTCGACGAGTTCGATGATGTCGGCAATGTCAGCCCGCGTTGGGTGAACACCAGCTCGATCCTGGGCGTGCCCTACGACATTCCGATCGTCGGCTACGGCACGGGCACCGTTAATTTCCTCCGCCTGTGGGGCTCCAAGGCCACCAAGGAATTCGACCTGGCGACCTTCAACCGGGGTGGCTACGTCGAGGCCGTCGCAGAAAAGGCGAGGGGAGAGACGGTCTCGAAGGTGCTTTATCCGAACGACAAGACCGAGAACGGGAAGGAACTGCGTCTGGTGCAGCAGTACTTCTTCATCTCGTGCTCCCTGCGCGACATCATCCGCCGTCATCGCAAGCACGCCTCGAACAACTGGGAGAATTTCCCCGACAAGGTCGCCATCCAGCTCAACGACACCCACCCGGCCGTCTCCATCGCCGAGCTTCAGCGCATCCTGGTCGACGAGGAGCATCTCGACTGGGATCACGCCTGGGCCATCGTCAACCGCACCTTCGCCTACACGAATCACACGCTGCTTCCGGAGGCGCTTGAGAAGTGGGGGGTCGGCCTGTTTGGACGCGTGTTGCCGCGCCACCTCCAGATCATTTTTGAGATCAATCGCCGGCTCATGGAGACCTGCGACACGCGCTGGCCCGGCGACGACGCCAAGAAGCGCGCCTGCTCGCTGATCGAGGAGGGGGGAGAGAAGATGGTCCGCATGGCGAACCTCGCCGTGGTCGGATCCCATACCGTGAACGGCGTGGCGGCCCTGCACAGCGAATTGCTCAAGAGCGCGCTGTTCCCGGAATTCAACGACCTTTACCCGGGCAAATTCCAAAACAAGACCAACGGCATCACTCCGCGCCGCTGGCTGCTCAAGTCCAACACCCGCCTCGCGGACCTCATCACGGACACGCTTGGGTCGCGCGCCTGGGTCCGCGACCTCGGACAGCTTCGCGGTCTCGAAAAGTTTGCCGACGATCCTGCGTTCCGCCGCGAGTTCATGGCGATCAAGCGCGAGAACAAGGTCCGGCTCGCCGAGCACATCCGCCGCCGTTGCTGTGGAAGCCTCGCCGTTTCGCCCGACGCGTTGTTCGACGTCCAGATCAAGCGCCTTCACGAGTACAAACGGCAGCACCTCAACCTGCTCCACATCCTCGCGCTGTACCGGCGCCTACTGCACGATCCGTCGTTGCGGATCGTCCCGCGTGTCTTCGTCTTCGCCGCCAAGGCCGCACCTGGCTACGACCTTGCGAAGAACATCATCCGCGCGATCAACGTCATCGGCGAACACATCAACCACGACGAACGCATTCGCGGCCAGATCAAGGTCGCCTTCCTGCCCAACTATCGCGTTTCGCTCGCCGAGCGCATCATTCCGGCCGCCGATCTCTCCGAACAGATTTCGACCGCCGGAAAGGAGGCGTCTGGCACGGGCAACATGAAGCTCGCCCTCAACGGCTCGCTGACCATCGGCACGCTCGACGGCGCCAACGTGGAGATCCGCGACGAGGTGGGCGACGACAACATCTTCATCTTCGGCATGACCGTGGACGAAGTGAAGGAGCTGCACGCCCGCGGCTACAATCCTTGGGACTACTATCACCGCGACGAGGAGCTGCGCGCCGTCATCGACTGGCTCGGGTCCCCGTACTTTACGCCCAAGGAAGGCAGCGCGTTCGCGCCGATTGTGAACAGCCTCCTCCAGGCCGGAGATCCGTACATGGTGCTGGCCGATTTCCGCGCCTACTGCGATTGCCAGGCCCGGGTCGACGCCGCCTACCGGGATCCCGATCGCTGGGCCCGCATGGCGATTCTGAATACGGCCCGCATGGGCAAGTTTTCGAGCGACCGGACTATCCGGGAGTACGCCGCGGACATCTGGCGTCTTCCCAAGGTCCCGGTGGCCGTCCGACCCTGAGCGGGCGCGCGCGGCTCAGGGTGCCGCGCCATCGGCCGCCCAGGCTTGGGCGAGCTCCCGGATCCGATTCCGGGCGCTCGCCAGGCCGTTTTGGCGCGTCGGCGACAGGTTGCGCGTGAGTCCCAGCGCCTCGAGCGGATCGAGCTGGCTCGAGGCGATCTCCCTGGGTTCGGCTCCGGAATAGAATCCGCACAGCGCGGCCAGCAGGCCGAGCACCAACGGAGAATCGGCCGCACAGACAAACGTGCAGCGTCCGTCCTCCACGCGCCCCGCGATCCACGCCGCGGAGACGCAGCCCCGGACCCGGTTTGAGTCCGAGCGCAGCCCGTCCGGCTCGCCCCCAGGCCGGCGGCCCGCTGCGTCCACGATCAACGCCATGCGTTCCTGCGCGTCGTCGATCGGAGAATAGAGTTCGATCAGTTCCTTCAGTTTTTCCTCGAGCATGGATGCGTGCGCAGTTTTACGGAGCCGCCGCAGGCGGCGAGCGTATTTCTCCAGGTCCGAAGGCGCTTCCGGCACGACTGATCTCGACCGGAGGTGTGGCAAGAAGCTGGGAATAAAAGGGAAGGGTTTGCTGACGCTGTCGGGGTGATCCGGATGCCGGATGCTCGTCCTAAGGAGGACGGATTCCGACGATGCAGGACAAAAAATGCGGCTAAAAGCGGCCCCCGAATGGCCGTTGTTATAGGTGTCATCGTCATGGCAACCGCAACCGACAACGTTCTGATCCCCTTGTCCGGTTTCACGCTCCCGCGGGACTTCGCCTGGCGCATCCGGCTGGTCGCCGCAGTCGACGAACAGCTTCGGCGGCTCCGGTCGACCGGACATTTCGAACCGCCGCGATTCTTCGGATACTTTTTCCAAGGCGAACACCCGATCGGCGTCACGGGCAATTGGGTCGTGACGCTCGACGCGATCCCGCTCCTGCTCGCGGTGCCGTCCGCCATCGATCGTATCACGAAATGCCAGTACAGCATCTGCAGCGAGTCCGCGCAGACCGTGCCGGAATACCTGCTGGTGCACGACACCCACGATGGAGCCTGCTGGCTGTGGCGGTTTCACCACGGCATCCGGTTCGTCGAGGCGGGCGAGCCGTTCCTGACGGGTGGATCTGAGCCCCTGCTGGGCTGTTGATCGGCCGCGCGGGCAGGCTACGTTCGCGTGACGTGGGCCCCGCTCGCTTGACAGGTCAGGGGACGGCGCTCTAAGTCGGAGACCCGTATGGAGGCTGTCCTCGATCAGCAGGTGTTGGTGCTGAACCGCCTATGGCAGGCGGTGAACATCATCGGCGCTCGACGAGCCTTCGCGCTGCTTGCGCGTGGGCATGCCCATGTCGTCCATGCGCAGTCCGACGACTTCCGCGTCTTCTCGCTGTTGGATTGGATGGATTTCTCCCGGCACAACCCTCCGCTCACGGAAGGGGACGCGGTGCACACGCCGACCAGGACCATCCGCCTCCCGCACGTCATTCTCCTGACCTACTTCGATCGCCTGCCCTGCAAGGAGCTCAAGCTCACGCGCGGCAACGTGTTCGAACGCGACAAGGACACCTGCCAATATTGCGGCGGCATTTTTGCACGCGAGGAACTGAATCTCGACCACGTCATCCCGCGCGACCGCGGTGGGAAGACCACCTGGGAGAACATCGTCTGTTCCTGTATCGCCTGCAACACCCGCAAGGCCAACCGCCTCCCTCACGAGGCGTCGATGCGGCTTGTTCGAAAGCCCGTGCGTCCGAAGTGGCGCCCGGTGATCTCGCTACTCCTCGAAAACCGTCATCGCGAGCAGTGGAA
>JAJXYI010000687.1 GCA_021780625.1 bacterium
CTGGCGGCCGGGTTTACCGACAATGCGACGCTTCCCCTGGCTGAGGTGAAGGAGGCGGTGGATGTGCTGGCGTCGGGGTTGATCGGTCCTGAATGGCTCCAATATGGCACGAACCAGGGGCGTCCGGAACTGCGGCAGCTGCTCGCCCGGCGTCTGGCCAGGGACGAGCCGGAGATCGGTCCGATTGGGGAGATGGCCAAGCGCATCCTTGTCACCAACGGGTCCCAGCAGGCGCTCTATCTGGCGATGCAGGTCCTGTGCGATCCTGGCGACGTGGTGCTGGTGGATCGTCCGAGCTACTTCGTTTTCCTCGAAATGCTGAGTGGCCTTGGGGTGCGGGCGCGATCGGTGCCCACGGACGCGGCCGGGCGGATCGACCAGCCGGGCCTCGAGGCGTTGCTGGACCGGATGGGGGATCAGGGCGAATTGCCGCGGCTGAAGGCGGTGTATTTCGTCAGCTATTTTTCGAACCCGAGTTCGCGCAGCCTTGCGGAGCGGGAGAAAAACGAACTGGCGGCCGCGCTTCGGGGGCGCGGTTGTTATCCCGCCGTGATCGAGGACGCCGCGTATCGGGAACTCTATTTTGAACGGCCGCATGGGGCCCGGAGCGTGCTGACGCTTCCTGCGTGGGAGGATTTTCCGCGGTTGTACCTGTGCACGATGACGAAGTCGTTCGCGACCGGGCTGAAAGTGGGGTATGGCTACTGCACGGATGCCGCGTGGCTGGAGCGCATGCTGGCGGTGAAGGGGCATCATGATTTTGGCACCGGCAATTTTGCGCAGGCCGTGGCGGAGCGAGTGGTGGCGAACGGGGCCTTTGACCGCCAATTGGCGAAGATTCGCGTGGTGTACCGCCGGAAGATGGAGGCGTTGCACGAGGCTCTTGAGGGGCAGGGGGTGAGGGATCTTGGCTGGAGCTGGGACAGGCCTGCCGGAGGTCTCTACCTCTGGCTGCGTGGGCCGGAGCGGCTGGAGACGGGGCTGGACTCTGCGTTCTGCCGGGCCTGCCTGGACCACGGCGTGATTTATGTGCCTGGGGAGCTGTGCTTCGGTGACGAGGCCCCCAGGAATCAGGTGCGCCTGAGTTTTGGCGTGTTGGGCGAGGCCGCGCTGGCCGAGGCGGCCCGCCGGTTTGTGTCCGCTGCCCGTTCGGTGAGCGGCTCCTGAACGGGCGGGCAACGTTCGGGTGACGGTGAAAACCAGGGATTGAGCGGTGGCCGGCGTGCGTTAGGTTACGGCGCCGTGAAGCTCATCGATCACGTTCTGGCCTGGACCGCGTTGGCAATCGGCTGCACGTCGCTGACCTATGGATACAGCGCGCCCGGTCATCGATTCGTGGGGGCGCTTGCCGAGGACATCCTCAGAGTGCAAAGCCAGTCGGCGAACCCAGCCGAGGCCAGGCGTGCGCGCGAGACCCTGGAACGGGCGAGAAAACTCCTGCACGGACTGTCGTTCGCGCAGGCGAGCACGGTGCCCGATGAGATCAAGGCCTGGGATCCCAAGGGGAAATTCAGCGAGCATCCCGACCGACTTGCGGCGGAGCGTCATTGGCCGCGGAAGCTAACGGCCGATCTCCGGCGCTATTTTGAGGCGAACAGCGACCCGGCGAGCGGGCGCGTTCACTCGACCTACCATTATACGGACATTCCGGTGACGCCGACAGAGCACGGGACTTACGCACCAGGCGCGGTTGGTTCGGAGCGATACGACGTCGTGGAGACGCTTCATGCCTGCGAGGAGATCCTGCGCGAACATGGCAAGGGCGGAGATGGGCGACTGATCCCCGAAGACGTCGCGCTGGTGCTGATGATCCATTTTGTTGGCGACCTGCACCAGCCGCTGCACGTGGGTGCCGAGTATTTTGACGCGAAGGGTGACTCCGTGATGCCGACACGGGCGGAGCTTGCCAGCGGGCAGGTGAAATCCGACATCGGGGGCAACAGCCTGGAGGTCCCGGCATCGCTGACTCCGCCGTATAACGGCCGTCCGGGAAATCTGCATTATGTCTGGGATGGGGAAATCCCGAAACGGGCATTTGAGGCGTGGCAGCAAAGCCTTGGGAGCGCGTCGGACAGTCCTGAATCGTTGGCTGGGCTGCTCGCAAACCGGCCGGCCCCAGCGGGCTGCATTCCGACCCGGTACGACTCGTCGGACTTGATGCCTGTCTGGGAGTCGTGGGCCAACGAAATCCTCCCGATTGCCGAGCAGGCGCATGCGGCATTTTTGACTCCGGTTCGCGAAGTTCCCGCGAGGGAACCCAAGGTCTTCGAGGGGGAGCTCGAGCTCAAGAATCCCCGCGAGGACTACGATCGGGCGGAGGCCCCGGTGGTGCAGGCGGAGTTGCTCAAGGCCGGATGGCGGCTCGCCTGGGTTCTCGAGACTGTGCTGGCCCCGGAGACGAACTGAACCCCGGCGCAATTCAGGGGCCGGGCTTGTGCTGGTCGGCCGAATTTCGGTTTGCCGGAAGCTCCCCGGGAAAGAGAAGGAAGTAGTTCATCAGGCTCCAACTGCAGGTCGGACGATAGAGCAGGAAAGGCAGCCCGACTATGCCGGCCACTGAGATCACTTCGGCCCGGGCGGCGGTGAGGCTACCGACCCATGCGAGGGCGAGGATCGGAAGGATCACCGCGAGCACGGTGACACCGAAGTTGAGTGAGATGGCCCGAAAGCTGAATCCGTCATTCTGGTCGGCCACGAAGACGAAGCCGCAGTCGGAGCAGCGTTCATTCATCTGAAAAAGAGTGCCTTGCCTGAATACGGAGTGGGCGCCGCAGTTGGGGCAGCAGTGGGTGAGGCCGCGGGTGAGGATGCGGGTGCGGGAGACGTTCATCCGAGAGAGTGAAGTTGGATTGGACTCCCACTGTCGCGGGGGATCGGAAAAAAGACAAACACCGGGCGACTCTTCACCGCGACGACTTTTTCAGGGAACGCGGCCGTCGTAACCGAAGGAGGGTGCAAATCAAGCTCTGCCGTCAGCGCGAGACGTCCTTGAACACCGACTCCAGCGCGAGCGGGTGTCCTTTCAGGTCGCCCGGTGCGTACCGTGTGTCGCGAAGGTGAAGGCCGACGACGCTGTCGGCGTAGAGCCAGGGCATGCGGCCCTCGGCGAGGAGTGAGGGGCGGGGTTTGGCCGGAGCGAGATCGAAGGTGCGTCCGTAGAGGGGGCTGTTGGCACTGTAATTGTAATTCAATGACCAGTCGTCGAGCGTCACGTCGCTCACATTGCGGTGGAAGCCGACGACGAGAATGCTGTTTTCGGCGCTGCCTCGGACGTGCGAGACGGAGATGTGGCTGATGCGAGCCGATTCGGAGTCGGCGGCGGAGATGACGAGCGGCTCGCCCTTGCCCCACCAGGCGCCCGCGGTCATGCGGGTGTGCATCACGACGTTTTCGATCGAGACATCGTGGACCCAGCCGCCATCACCGGCCTGCACGAGGATGCCGCGATTGCAGTCCTCGAGAACGAGATTGGAGGCGGTGACGTTGCGGACCTTGCCGGAGCTGTAGCCGACCCGGAGGGCGGCGGATCGGCTGGTCAGGATGCAGTTGGAGATGGTGATGTTCTCGCAGACACTCGCGGGGTTGGTGATGCCCGTGCAGGCGATGGCGTCGTCGCCGCCGCGGATGATGCAGTCGGAGATGACTACGTTCTTGGATCCGCTGATGTGGATCCCGTCGTTGTTGGGGACCTGGGGATTGTTGATGATGCGTGTGCCGATGACCTGGACGTCGCGGCAGCAACTGAGCACGAGGGTCCAGCACGGGGAATTGCGGATGGTTACGTCGCGAACCTGGAGGTGTTGGCAGTCGTGGAAGAACAATGGCTGCGATGGGCGCTCGAGGGCGGTCACGACGCATTGTTTTCGCTGCCAGTCGGCAAGTTGGGAGTCTTCGGCGGTGGGGAGGCCGGTGCGGAGCAGGTTCCAGTTGAAGAAAGGACGGTCGTTCAGGTCGATGGTGCCATTGCCGCAGATGGCCACGTCGTGCTGGCCGATGGCCCAGAGCAGGCAGGTGGTTTGTCGCATTTCGGGGTGTTTAAAGCCATTGGGTGGATAATCGCGGAGATTGTCGGAGCCCTTGAGCACTGCGCCGTTTTCGAGACGCAGGGTGACGTGTGATTTGAGCTGGATGCTTCCGGTGACCCAGGTGCCCGACGGGATGAGGACCGTGCCACCGCCGGCGGCGGCACAGGCATCGACGGTGGCCTGGATGGCGGCGGTGTTGACCGTCCTGCCGTCGTTTAAGGCCCCATGGTCTGCGATGGAGAAGGTTGCGCCGAGGGCCAATCCTGAGGCTGCGAAACCGATGGCCAGTGCGATGAGGGCGCGTAGGATGACGAAATGGTTCATTTGACCGAGAAGGCTAGCTGGCGCGCGTGGGGAGTCACGCGCCGGGCGATTCGGCGCTATACGATTGCACGAGGTTCGAGGGGGCGACCTACCCACTCTGAGCCCGG
>JAJXYI010000208.1 GCA_021780625.1 bacterium
ATCGAGGTCGCCCGCCGGCAGCGCGGCCGCCGTGTCCGCCAGCCGCGACAGCCTCCAGCCCCTTGCGGCGACCTCTTCGAGCAGCGCGGGGCTGCCTTGGCGCGTCGTTTCCATCGGGCGAAAGTATACCGCCCGGGCCGGCCGGAGCCGCCCGCGTCGTCACTCGATGCCCAGCCGCGACCAGATCGCGTCGATCCTGACGGTGGCTGCTTCCGGTCAGGTGACGACGTCTCGCGGCCGGGTCCTGAGCTCGCGGCGGTGGTAGCGGTGCTTACGGCAGACTCGGTGGCACGGTCGCCAGAACCGCGATCGGATCTCCGGTGCGGTTGTCGATCACAGAGGCGTAGGCGAACAGCACGGCGCCGGGCGTGTCCGACGAGACCAGGGGGAGCCGTCATCAACCCCCGACGGCGCGAGTCCGGCAAACGCCTTGTCGACCTTCTGGAAGTCGTACGGGTTGAGGTTTACGAATCTGCTCCCGAGTAGGACCCGTCGCCCCCGGAACAGCGCGATCTGGACCTGCACGGGTTGCAGGCCGGCGTTGACCACGCCGATGCTGGTGTGGAACCCCGCGGTGTCGCTCGCCGACTAAGGAGAGTCCGGTCAGCCACGCACTCGTCCCCGGGTCGGACGGGTGCGCGACCGGTATCCCCCTGACGAGCTACCCGTACGTTTCGGTGAGGGCATCGTTGTGGGTCCGCGACGTGACGACCAGCGGCAGCTCCGAGCCGTCGACGATCGCCCCCGATGCGTCGGCCGCGGAGAGCGTGCTCGCCACCCCGTCCGTGAGCCTGGGCGACCGCCGGACAGGGATGATCACCGGGCGGACCGGGGTGGTGGCGTCGCGTCCCCGTTCATGAAGCAGCCGTGAGCTGTGGTGTCCGTCATGCCAGGGGTCGTGAGCACGAGGACGCCTCGGCATCTTGACCCCTTCTGCACCAGCCCAGGAAACCACCGAGCGCCGCCGGACTCAACTTCCACCTGGACCAGTGGTTGGGCCTTGAGCCAGGTCAGAGTCCACTTCTTGTTGACCCGTACCGGATGGTCGCGCAGGCGAAGTATGTGCCCGTCGTGGCCTCTCGAACCCAGCCATGGCCCCGACGATGGGCAACGCTCTCGCCCGGTCAAAGAAGATCATCGTCCGAGTGTTGCACTCGTGTGTGCACTTGCATAGTGTTTCGTGCTTCCACTTCACGAAGTCTCTCGTCGCACCTCCCCTGAGGATCCTCGAAAAGTCGAAGCCCGCTGCGCGCACATTGCCGAGCAGCTGTCCCTTGAGTTCGCAGGCGTGAATGTCTCCGTCCTCAGTCATCACGAACTCACGTTCCGCTGCATGGCAGAACCTCTCGAACGGTTCGCCACGGGCCTGTCGGGCGATGTACTCGTACCGCAGGCGGTTGACATAGCGCCGCGCGCGGACCCGAGCCCCTCGCAAGCCAACCGAGATGTCCCCCGTCGGGTAATGGGCGTCGAGCCACCTCGAAAGCTCTTCGTAAAGGCCGATCTCCAGCGCCTGCGCAAGAGCCGGGTCGTGGGCCTCACCGCGAATGAGGTTCAAGGTGTGGAGGTTCGGCCGATGCTCGAGATAGATGAACTCGAGGAAGCGGTCCAGATCCGCTTGGTTGTCACACATGAAGGTCGTAGTCACGCCCACAACGAGATTTGGCCGGCCTTCCGCCAGACGCAACAGGGCGTCCAGCGTCTTGACCGCCCGGTTAAAGAGCCCGGGCGTGGCCCGGACTCGGTCGTGGAACTCACGGAACCCGTCCAGCGAGACAGTTACCCCCACCGAGAGTGCGGGTGAGATGTTGCAGATCTTCTCGCTCATCTCAACGATCGGGCCGGCCGAGAAACCGTTCGTCGGAATGTTCACGCTGAAGATGCCGCAGTGCTCGAACCAGAGCTGAATGACCTGAGGCAAATCGCGACGGAGGAAGGGCTCCCCACCCGAGATGAGGAGCATTCGCACGGGAGGCATCGTGCGCGTGAGCTGGTCAATCTCCCGCAGTGTCAACTCCTGCTTCCGGGCGTTAATGGGATAGAAGCAGTGGGCACACCGCGCGTTGCAGGCCGAGGTCACAAAGTGGGTGAATTGAAAGAGCACGCTACCAGGTGCGACCCAGTCACGAAACAGAGCGGCGCCCTGCCGGAGCCGAGTGGCGATCGTCGTCACTGGCAGATTCCACCTAGTGGACGGGCGGCACCGAGGCACCAGGCAACCTTCGTGGCATAGACCAGCGGAAGCGTGTGGAAGTGGCGCCACGAATCCGGCGACCAGAAAACGCGGATCGTCGCGCCGCAGGCTAGTACCGGCGAAAGAAGTCCGAACACCAAGGGGTGGCATCGAGCGAGCGCGCTGGAACCGCCGGCGCCGCGACGATGACGTCTCCGGACGCCTGCGGAGACTTGGCCACTCTCCCACCATTTCGAGAGCGCGAGACGAAGCGAGGTAGTGGGGCGATGCTCCACAACCGCTCTTGGCTCGAACGCCAAGGAGAAGCCGCCCGCGACCATTCGCATCGTCCAGTCCATGTCCTCACACCTCGCCAAGGTCTCATCAAGCAACCCCACGGCGTCGATGACTTCCCGTCGAACACCCAATGTGAGCGTCGGAAGGAAGGGACGGGTCCCCTTGGGAAGCCCCTCGCGGAAGAGCGAAAACGTGGTGAGGTTGTAGGCCGTCGCCGCATAGCCGTCAGCGCCGAGTGCGACTGCTCCCGAGACGACCGGCACACTTTCCAGGGCATCGGCGAGTGCGCACAGCCAGCCTGGTCGCGGGCAACAGTCGGCGTCAAGGAAGATCAGATTACGTCCCTTCGCGCGTTCGATGCCGCGATTTCGATTCGCCCCTGGCAAGCAGGCCGAGTTCGTTTCGACCCTGACCACGCGCGCGTCCTCCGGTAACGCTGGAATGCCTGAACCCACAACCAGGATCTCCGCAACAACATCGAGGCAGTCCTGGGTCAAGACCGTCGCGACGGCGCGTGCGGTCTGAGGCTCATCCCGGACAGGGATGATGATCGAGATCGTGGATCCGAGGTGTTGGAGCTTCCCTGTCATGTGCTTGAGGCTATCACAGGGCCGGGCGGGAATGGCGCCAAACTTGGGCATCGCTTTCTTTGGCACAACGAAAAGCGGGCTCAATCTGGAGAGCGTGGACAGAAGCTACTGACTTCTGCATATTGACTGTCCGTTCGTAGGCGCAAAAGGAGAGGGTTATGGTGCATGAAGGATCGGAGCAGCGAGTCCTGTCGCTGGAGCGAGCGGGCATGATGGCGTGTCGTCGCGGTCAGGTTGGTGACGTCCAGGAGCGCCGCGTTGGCCAGTGGGTTGATTTTGAGTTAGCTCCACACGTACTCGACCGGGTTCAGTTCGGGTGCGTACGCCGCGAGGAACACGCAACCCACCGCGGAGCCGCTGGAGAGGAAGCTCTTGACCACCCCCGCCCGGTGCGCCTGCAGTCGATCCCAGACCAGGAAGAAAGGTCGGCCCTGGAACTGCGCGGCCAGCTGCCGCAGGAACGAGAGCACGAGGGGAGCATCGACGCTGGCGTTTGGGTGAAAGCGGAAGCAGCAAGGGACCCGGTTGCGTTCGGATGGCACGCACAGGGCCGCGATGGCCGAGACCTTCTGGCGCGAGCGGTCGCGTTGGCACAGCAGCGGCGTGGCTCCGCGAGGCGCCCAGCCCCGGCGGACCAGCGGCGCCATCATGAAACCGGACTCGTCCAAGAAGACCGGAACAGGCTTCAGCCGCGCGGCTTTCTCTTGCTGGCCGGCCACTCGTGCTTGACCCACCGGCGGATCTCCTCCTCGTCCCGCTCGATGGCCCGACGCTGCGGCTTCTGTGGGCTCCATCCCAGACCGTGGAGCAGCCGGCCGACATGATCGACGTGATAGATGATTCCGAAGCGCTCCTCTACGAGCTGGGCCACCCGGGAACAGGTCCAAAGGTCGGTGGGAAAGCCAGCCGCGACCGCGCCTCGCAGAAGAACTTCCTCCAGTTTCCTCTTCGTCTTCACATCCAACCGCGGTGGGCGGCCCGGCGCGGCGCGGGCCTTCAGGGCCGAGGCGCCCTTTGCCCGGAACGCCGCGTTCCATCGCCGCACGCTGCGCCGATCGCAGCCAACGGCGCGTGCCACTTCGACAGGCGTGAGGCCGTGCTGGAGCAATCAACAGCCCGGCGCCGCCGCCGCTCAAGCTCCTGTCCGCTCCCGGGTGGTCGCATCGGCCCCCTCCCACCCGAAACATAGGACATTCCTTACACAGGCATCAAAAACCAACCCGCCACCGTTCAAAGAGCCGTCCGGCCCTTCTGCGACCCTAACGGCCCTTCGACAGTTCCGTGCCACCCTCAGAAGACCTGGTGCTGGGCTGCGATGAGTTTCGTGGCGAGCGGGCGGAGTTCTGCAAGAATGTAGTGCCACCTGAGTGTCGTTGAGTCGGTGACACGACCG
>JAJXYI010000668.1 GCA_021780625.1 bacterium
CATTGCGATGAATACACGATCTCGCGGATCCTTTCGTCGGGCGTCCACGGCTTCGTGGACAAGAACGACCAGAGCGCGGACGTGCTGCGCGAGGCGATCGCGGCGGTGGCGGGCGGCCGGCTGTTTTTCACGGAGGCGGTGTCCCGCGTGAAGCGGGCAATCCGCGAGGATCCGCGGGCGTTCACAAAGATTTTCACGGAGCGCGAAATCGAGATCCTGTGCCTGATCGGCTCCGGCCTTTCGGACCTCGAGGTGGCGCGTCGCACGACGCTCAGCGCCTCGACGATCCAGTGGCACAGGAAGCGGATCCTTTCGCGCCTGCGCCTGCACAGCACGCGCGACCTGATCCGCTACGCGCTGGGCAAGGGCATCACCCGGATGAATCTGGTCCGGCCTCCCGGATCAACTGTTCCCTGAGCTTCTCGACGATGTCGAGCAGCTGGGCGTCGAGTTGTATCAGCAGTTCGGAGTCGCCGGACTCGGCGGCCTCCTGGGCGTCGGCGGCGGCGGACGCCAGCGACTGCGATGCGACGAGGGCGGCGTGGGACCGGAGGCGGTGCGCATGGTGGCGGGCCTTGGCGAGATTTCCGGCCCTGGCCTGTTCGGAGTAACCGTCCATCTCCGCGTCGAGGTCTGCGATGAATTTGCGGATGAGCTCCCGGAGCCGCTCCGGATTTCCGGCCGCCATCGTGGCCAGAGGGGTCTCGGCCTTGGGCGGGCGGGACATGCGGATTGAGTTGGTGGCGAGCATCGCGGAGCCGAGGTCGGCGATGGCGGCGTGGATCGA
Organism: bacterium; assembly: GCA_021780625.1. The sequence continues at coordinate 788 of JAJXYI010000668.1, forward strand.
TTCCTGCGAGACGGGTTTGGTGATGAAAGCCGAAAAGCCTGCGGCCTGGCAGCGCTCGCGAACCTCGTGGGTGGCGTACGCTGTCGTGGCGACGAACCAGGGGTCGTCGGCCTGGCGGGAGCGGGACCGGAAGCGAGCGATCAGCTCCATGCCGCCGAATCCGGGGAGCTCGAGATCGAGGAAGACGACGTCGAAGCGCTGCCCCAGGAGCGCCTCGAGGGCGGACGGGCCGTCGACCGCGCGCACGACGTCGATGTCCCAGTCGCGGAGCAGGAACTCGAGCAGGTCGAGGTTGTAGCTCATGTCGTCGACGATCAGAGCGCGGAAGCCGCGGCCGGCGAGCATCTCTGGTTTGCCGGCGTGCTTGGGCTTGAGCGACTCGGTCGCGAGCTCGACCGGAATCGTGAGGAAGAACGATGCGCCGCGGTCGGCGGTGGATTCCAGACCGACGGCGCCGGACATGCAGACGGCGAGTTCGCGGCAGACGGCGAGACCGAGCCCGGCGCCGGGTTCCCGCGTGCTACGCGCCGCATTTCCCCGGACGAAGCGCGAGAACACCTTTTCGCGCTCGGCGGCGGGGATGCCGGGTCCCTGGTCGGTCACCGTGAATCGGATCGCGAGCCGCTCCTTCGACGCGGGCTCGCGTTTGATGGAGAGCTGGATGGCGCCGATCGCCGCGTATTTGACGGCGTTGGTGATGAAGTTGATGAGGATCTGGCGCACCTTTCGCGCATCCAGGGCGACCTGGGCGGGCACGTCCTCGTCCATGACCACCAGCAATTCCATGCCCGCTTCGGCGACGAGGGGCGTGACGACGGCCTTGATCGAATCGATGAGATCCTTGATCACGACCGGCTCGGGCTCGAAGGTGATGCTTCCCGCCTCGATCTTCGCGAAATCGAGCACGTCCTCGACGAGCGACGCGAGGTGCCGCGTGCAGAGGCGTAGATTGCGGAGGTCGCGTTCGGCGTCGGACGGGAGGTTGCGGCGGGCGAGGACGTCGGTGAGGCCGACGATGCCGTTGAGCGGGTTGCGGATCTCGTGGCTGATGCTTGCAACGAACTCGGACTTGGCGGCGTTGGCCTTTTCGAGCTCGAGGGTCCGTTTGCGGACCTGCTCGGCGAGTTCGCGGTTGCGATTTCGGATGACGCGGGTGCGCCCCTGGATCATCAGGTGAACGGCCAGGATGATGAGCACGAGCCACAGGACCAGGGCGGCCTTCGACCGGTACCAGGGCGGGGCGATAGAAAAGCGGATCTCGACGGGACGTCCCGTGATTCCATCGACGATGGCACGCACCGAGAAGAGGTAGTTTCCGTCGGGCAGGCTGGCCCACTCGCGCCGGGGTGAATAGGAAGGGGCGGACCAGTCGCTGCTGATCGGATCGAGCCGGGTCTGGTATTCGACGCGGTCGCCCAGATCGAAGTCGGTCGAGGCGTATTCGAAGACGGCGGGCTTCACCGAATAGGGCAGGCGTGCCTCGGGCAGGTGGTTGCCATCGGCGTACCTGGCTCCGTCGAGCGCGACGGACACGAGGTGCACCTGGGGCGCCTTCACGTCGGCCGAGGCGAGTGCGGTGTCGATGCGGACGACGCCGTCGGCGCCGACGATCCAGAGGTATTCCCGACCGCGGATCGAATCGACGCTGATGCTGCGCAGGGCACCCACCGTGCGGGCCTCGGGGAGGGGGACGGTCTGCCAGAGCCACGAGGCGCCGGCCTGGAACAGGTACCCAAAAAGCGGCTGCGTGCGGCCCGCCTCGGTGGTCGTGCGCCAGGCGATCCAGAGCCGGCGCCCGTTGGTGCCCGGCGCGGCCGCGATCGGATCGCCGTCGGGGGTGCCCTTGATGAGGATCGGCTGGGCGCCCGTTGTCGGCAGGATGGCGGCCTGGCCGCGGCCCAGCACAAACTGGATTCCCCCGAGATCCGCCACGTAACCGGGGCCCTGGCGGTCGGGATTGCTCAGGTGGATCGGGGAGGTGGCCCATCGGCCTGTCGTCGGGTTCCGCTCCGCGAGGTACGAACCGTGGCCCAGCGTGCCGACCAGCAGCCGGTCGGGGCTCGCCTCGACAAACGAGGAGGCGATGTCTGGGATGGGAACGTACTGCCGCTTCCTGAACGTGGTGCCCCCGGTCACCGTGGCCTCCAGGATGTTGTATCCCTCGGCAAGATACACGGTGTCCTTTGAGAAGCGGGAGGGGAAGACCATGAAGACGTCCCTCGCCGAGGTGTACAGCTGCGTCAGGTGGCCGTCCTTCCAGCTGTAAAGTCCGCCCAGGTTTCCGAGCAGCAGGGAGTCGGGGCCCGAGGCCACGTCCCAGAATCGACCCTCGAGGCCGGGGACGGGGGAGAAACGGCTGGGCATGCCCCAGGCGTCCGGGCTCGAGCGCATGACCGCGGCGTCGGCCGGCGTGTAGAAATCATCCCCATGCCGGACGAAGCGGCCGACCAGCGGGCTCGTGAGACCGTCGCGCTTGTCGAGGATCACCGAGCGCTCGGACGGATCGATGCGGAGCAGCTCGGTGCTGGTTCCGACCCACAGGATGCCGGACTTGTCGATGGACAGCGAGTAGATGGTCCGGCTGGGCAGCCCGTCGTCATGGCCGATGATGCGCTCGATGCGCCCGTGGAGGTCGCTGACCACGAGGCCGCCGTTGATGGTGCCCCAGAACAGGCGGTCGCCGTAGCGGGCGTAGGCCGAGGTCCAGTCGACGGCCAGGTAGGCGGCGAGCGTGGCGTCCGCCGACGGAATCGTGTGCGAACCCAGGGGAATCGCGCCACTGGTGCCGATCGATATCGTCGAGTTTCCGACGGTCTCGAGGCCCATGATGTTCGTCGGCGGCAGGTCTGCTGCCGGAATCTTGAGCACGGGACCGCGGGGGGTGAGCATGTACAGTCCGCTCGCGCGATGGTGGACCATCACGGACCCCTCGTATTCGAAGGCGAGCAGACGCCGCTGCCCCGGAAGTTTCCACGAACGCAAGGCGCTGCCGTCCCAGCAGAGGACCCGGTCGGAGCCGATCCAATACACATCGCCGTCGGGTCTGGGGAAGACCTGCCACAGGTCACCGAGATCGTTTTCGCCCCCGGACTTGAGGGAGTGATACACGTAGGTGCCGGAACGATCCCTGGAAATGAATCCGAGCTCGTTGGTCGCCGCCACCCAGAGGCGTCCGTCGGCGGAATAGCGGAGCGCGCGGACGGCATTGCTCCCCGGGATGTCGACGTGGGTCCAGCGGATGCCGTCGTAGATGACGACGGCGTTGGTGCCCATCGCCAGCTCGCCGTCGGGGCCGCGGACCGTGCACCAGCAGGGGTTTCCCTCGGTGATTTCCTGGTCTGCGAAGACCGTGACCGGCAGGTGTCCGCCCATCAACTGGGAGCGGTCAATCTCAGGTTCGGGCGCCGCTGCTCGAAGCCCGATGGCCAGCGCGCAGAATAGGAGGACCGTTCGAACGGGAAGGATTCTGCGGACAGGAAGCATGGATGCGGTAAGTGCGCGTAGAGCGGTCCGACAATGGGGACGCTGGTGGGCGGACTGTGGAGGGTGCCCATGGGCTAGGCAACCAAAGTCGCCGGACGGGGAGTGCGGGAAACGTGTAGCGCCGTTTCGGAAAATTCCCGGGAATGGCGAAGAAGGCGCGATATTATCCGTGAAGGC
>JAJXYI010000090.1 GCA_021780625.1 bacterium
GCGCCGCCCCGGTCGCGATCCCCGCCGGCCCGCCGCGGATCCTCATGCGCCCGAAACAGAACGTCGTGCGCCTTGCCACTCGCCCCGCTGCCGGCGTAGCTTCCCGGCCTCGCGGCGCTGTCCCCATCGTCTAGAGGCCCAGGACACGGCCCTTTCAAGGCTGTAACGGGGGTTCGAATCCCCCTGGGGACGCCGAAGACCGGATCGAACGGTGAACGGCCGGGAGAGGCGCGCCCTGGTAGTCTCGACCTCGCGATCGTGGACTTCCGAGGCAAGAGCGTCGTCGTGACGGGGGCCTCGTCGGGCATCGGCGAGGAGCTCGCCGTCCGGCTGGCGAGGCAGGCACCTCACTTGGGCGTCTTTGAGACTCCATTTCCAGGTCGCTACTGCTTCAGCTTGCCGTAAGACAGCTAGCCAGCACCCTTGGCCACCCGCTGGCTCGCAAGTTCGACAAGCCGCTCCTGCTCATCGGCGCTGAGCGCTGGAAACCACTTGGGCGTCACGCCATCGACGAGGCCACGGAGAAGACGCTTGAGTGTATTACGGCTGATCATGAGTCCCTCGGCGACCGCGGTGAGGGTGGGGCTGGTCTCAAGCGCCCTCAGGTGGGCGAGACCCAGCAGCCGCGTGGCTGAAGCGCCAGGAGGCGGACCGACAGCAGCGGGGGCCTCATGTTGGGGGAGGTCGGGGACGGCTCTCAGCGCCTCCTCCGCCTCCTGCCGGGTCCACGCGCCGACCTTCCTGGTGGTCCTTTGAAGCTCCTCGGCGACGCTGTCGAGCTGGCGGTAGTTCCCGTCCCAGCGCGCGGACAGGAAAGCCTCGGGGATGGGCATGGCCTCGGCGATGGGCAACTCCCACCGCAACGTGGTATTACCCTTGCGCTGGAGTTGTAGGGCCACATGGAATCGGTTCAGCCGTTCGGCGCGGAGATCGTCGGGGTCCTCCTGCTCCCACGGTTCGACATTGAGCCGCAAGGCTCGCTCCTGCATCTCGAGCACCAGAAGCCGTAGAAACCATTCCCGCTTGGCCTCGTTCTCGAGGTGCGCGAGATCCTCGCGGAGCGCCCGGAGTAGGGGGAGACGCCGCCGGACGCGGTAGCTCAAATCGAGCCTGAGCGTTCCCTTCTGGAGCAACACCTGGAGCGGCTGGTTGATGGCCACGATGGTCTGGACGTCGGCGGTCCACCCCTTCCCACCTCCGTGGGGCGTGGCCTCGACGCGACTGCTGAAGGGGTTGAGCATGTCCAGCAGGGACGGTTGGTGTTCGAAGTGCAGGTCCTGAAAGTCGTCGAGCAGGAGGGTGCCTCCGTGGCATTGCTGGAAGACCGATGACAGCGGCAGGTCAACGCCGGTGAAGCGCCCCTTCTCGACGCCGCGGAACGTGCTCTCGCGCGTGGCCTCGGGGAGGCATCCGCAGTTGAGGATTTTGAAAGGCTGACCGGGCCGTACCAACTCTGCCAGCTTGTGGGCGGTCTCGGTCTTGCCGGTGCCGGTCTCACCCTCGAGGAGGATCGGCCCGTCGGCCCCCCGGAGTTTCTGCCGGAGGTACTCGCGTCCGTTTTGGATGGGGCCCACGGCAATCGGGCCACGGCGCGGGATGGCCTCCTTTGCTAGGGCCGCCGCTTCCCTCGAGAGGACCGCCGACAGGGGCAGCAACGCAAACGGCCAAGTGTCGCCGAACGGCCGGTCTCGAAGCTGGGTAATGTCGTCGCGCTCGGTCTCCAGCAGGTCGCTCGACCAGAGCACCACGGCGAACTTGCCCTCTCCGGCCAGTTTCTTAAGCATCGCGGGCACGGTCCCGGCGTTGGCGAGCGAATCGTGGCCCGCGATGTCGATTGCGTCCTTGTCGACGGCGACAGATAGCAAGGTATCGGCGGGCGCAGCGAAGCCTTCGTCGCGGAAGCTGGCGATGGCCTGGTGAAGCTTGGCACCCGGGGCGACCACGGCGAAGACGACGGGTCGGTAGGTCGCGGCCATTCCACAGACTAGTCTTTTTTGACCTCTCCGTTCAACGGCATGGTCAGATCTGACCGGCCGACGATAGTGCCTGGCATTCAAGTGGCTGTTTTCACGAACCTTCCGACCAAGCGTGCGGATGGCCCGAGATGTGCTCTAGAAAGCCTCGTGGCCACGGTGGCTACCTCGAAAGGAAACACCATGACGGACCTGCCCAATAACCCCATCCTGATTCGCAAGGAACTCGACATCGTGAAGCTGATCGCTTTCGTGCGAGCAAATGCGCACCGGACGCGTTTTGAAATCAACGAGCAGTTGGTGACCATGGTGCTGGAGCGGCTCGAGGCGCTGGCGCAAGACCACCCCGGCTGCATCGTGTTCGAGGTGGTTCGGGCCGATGGCGCGACCATCCAGTTGTGGGCAGCGAGCGGCGCGCTGGTGGGAGCGGTCATCGGCTTCGTGCAGGGCGGTCCGGTCGGCGCGGTGATCGGCGGCGTGGTGGGCGCGTGCGTCGGAGCGGCCGCGGCTCACATCCGGATTCGCCTCGAACTATACGGCTCTCCCACCCCCCCCCTTCTGACCATTGCCTGAGCGACACCACCCGAACGAATCATTCACGCCACGATTCCCAAGGAGACCGCCATGACCCACGGAGAAGTGTTCTTCGGAGCACTGCAGGGCGTCACGAAGGCGGAGGTCAAACCCCTCGCGCGGCTGCTCGAGGTTCCACTTTCCACAGACCACGGCTTCATCAACGACCAGAAACGAGAGGCGCTGTGGAAGGAACTGTCGTACAGCGGCTCCAATGATTTCGCGTACCTGCTGCGCGGGATGGAGGGTGTCGACTATCCCGAGATCGTCCGCGACGTCTGCGAACAGATGGGCATCAAGGGGCTGTTGCCAGGCAACGACCGGGAGGCCACCGAGACGAACGAAGCGAAGCTGATCCAGAAGGTCTTCGAGGCGGCCTGGGACGAGATGAGCGCCGAGGAGCGGCGTCAGCTGCTGGATTCGATGGACCTGCAGGCAGCCGACGTTCCCGCTGGCGGAGCGGCGGCGGTTGCGGCGATTGCGGCGATCCTGGCGGCGCGCGGGGCGGGGTTCCTGACGTACCGCCTGGCGGTAGTGGTGGCGAACCTCGTGGCGAGGGCGTTGCTCGGCGCCGGGCTATCGTTCGGAACGAACGCCGTTCTGGCAGAGACCATCAGCGTCCTGCTGGGACCGGTGGGCTGGATCATCAGCGGCAGCTGGCTGGCCGCGAGTCTTGCGGGGCCTGCCTACCGCAAGACCGTACCGGCGATCATCCAGGTCGCCGCGCTACGCCAGCTGGTCCGGCACCGCTCGATCGTCGGAATCGTCGGGACCAATGCCAAGCGGCAGGCTGACGTCCTGAAGGAGGTGTTCGGTGTCGACCCCACGCAGGCGGCACCGGTGAAGAGCGGTGGGGTTGAGCTATGCGGCGTGCCCGGGAACGAGAGCGCGACCCTGGTGAGCTTCGCGGAGTTCGGAGATGCGCCAAGCCGAGCCAATAACGCGCCCTATGAGCAGCTTCGGAATTGCCACGTGCTTGTACATGTGATCGACGGCAGTGTCACCGATGCGGAGATAAAGGGGGTCGAAGAGCTCGAGGACCGCCTGGCCAAGAAGATCGCGGTGGTGGTGCTCCTCGCCGACGGGCTAGAGCCGGACTCGGTGACCAGGTTGGTCGAGACCAGCATGCAGAGGCTCCGGCTAAAGCACGCGCCGGTCGTGCTGGGGCAGACCAGCGCGCCTGGCCGGAAGAGCTTCCCGTACGACGCCGGCGTGATCGAACTGCGCCGTCGCATCGATGAACACCTTTCCGAGATGGAGCGGGAGCGGCTCTTCACTGGCTCCGGCTCAGGCGAGGCCCCGCCCGATGGCCCATCGCCTTGATGTTATCGTCGCCGTCTCTTCCGGCTCTTCGTCGAAGGCCGGGCCGTTTGATCGCGCGTAGTTTCTGGCGGTTCTGGCGTTCGAAGGGCTCTGCGTGTGGAGGCCGGGGGGCGCAATCGGGAGGTGCACGCCCCCCTTCCTCTGGAGCCCCTGGAGGAGCGGCCGGCGAAGGCGCAGAGCGCTGTCCCTTCCAAGGCGTTCGCCCCTCCGACGGCTGCGGGACGAGCCTTCCGGAGGCACCGGCTCTGCGGGCAAGCGCGAAGGTCTGCTGCTGTCACGCGCGTCGAGCTCGCCGAGGGCGCGGGAGGCCCCATCGAGCCCCTCGCCTCGTGACCGAAGCGGGCGGGACGCATCGTGACGGACTCGGCCTGCGTCGACCGGCCTCGGACGCCCTCTGCCGGCTCGCGCCCAGGACGAAGAAGCCCCCGTGGTTCCACCCGACTTTGACAAGCCTGGGCACATGAAGACGCCGGATCCTGTTGTGGAATCAGCGTGTTGGCCCGGATCTGAGGGGGAGTCGCGTGTTACTAGGCGGCGACCGGCTGAGAAGGCGGCGCTGCTTC
>JAJXYI010000580.1 GCA_021780625.1 bacterium
CCCAACCCCATTTTCCCCTGGTCAACGCCAGAATCCCCCCAATTCCACAGCCTTCAACCTTTCGGTCTCTCCCGGCTTCAAGACCTTCGCACCCTCGGCCCGTGTCCGCTGGGAATTTCAGGGCGCAGACCGTCCCGCTGTTCCGCAGGCCAGCGCCCAGCGCACCTGCCCGGCCCTCTCAAACGCCCGCGCAATCAGCGCAAGGACCTTCACCCGGTTCAGCTGTGTGATCTGCAGACCCGACCCCGGAGCCGTCGCCCAAAGGTACTCGGCCGAGGCGTCGATCGGAAGCCCCCGCTGGGCCAGGATAACCGCGAGGTTGTACCGCGCCTCCGCAAAGGTCGGCGACAGGCTCAATGCATACCGAAGGCGCTGCTCGGCATCGTAAAGGCGGCCCGACTTCGCATCTTGCAGCGCCATTCGTTGCAGCTCGCGGGCGACCGGCGACAGGCCCTCCGCCCCATTAGCCGGCGGCGTTTCCAGGTCAGCAATACGCCGCCGAATGGCCGCGAGATCGGGATCGCCGGGGTGCGCGGCGACGAGCCTGGCGAGGCGAACCGCAGACCCAGTGGTGTTCCCCAACAGGACGTCGCTCCATGCCAGGCGCCCTTCGAAATAGACGCGCAGGCGCTCCCCTCTCGCTCGCCGGACGATGCGGCCGAAAAGCGCGTGGTTGTCGCGCCAAATGGCCGTCTGCTTGTAACTCAACGACGAATACACACCCGCCAGAACGAGGGTGGCGCCCAGCGCAGCCACGCGTCCCCGGGAGGAACCGATGACGCCCAGTCCAAGCGTCACGCCCGCCGCAAGCACCAGGCCCGGAAGATAGGTGTAGCGGTCGCAGGGATAGTAGGGATGCTCGAGGAAACCCATGAAGGGCGCCAGCAGCGCGAGGTAGGCCAGCCACAACCAGCCGATTGCCGGCAGGCGCCTCCGCAGGAACCACGCGGCGGCACTCAGCCCGAGTGCCAGCGCGACGGAACCGATGAAAAGCGTGGAAACCGGATCGAAGCTCTGGAGCAGATCATCCGCCGGAGTCAGGTCGATTGGAAACACGGTCAAGCCGATGTAGCGCACAACCAGATAGCTGGCTTGTGCGAGGCGGGCCCCGACGCCGAAGGTCGACGTCGATGCGACGGGTTTCCAAGGCCCGACATGTCCGATTCGCACCGACAAGGCCATGCCGAGGACGACCACGGCAAGCACCAGGTGCGGAGCCACAAGGCCGAGAATCCTCCAGCGGGAGCGCCGCGGCTCATTGCCGTCGCGTTCCCCGCCGGACTTCGCCAGTGCGATTACCGCAAGCACCACGGGCAGGCCAAAGGCCAGCGGATAGGTGAAAAGCGAGGCGGCGCATGCCAGCGCGCTGACCGCGAGGCTTCCTGCGTACGATCTGCCTTCGTTTCGTCGTTCGAGGGCGACCTGAAATGCAAGCGTGGATACCAGCGCCCACGCGGTGGCGTGCGGATAGAGCTGGGCAGAGACCCAGGTGACACTCTCGACGCGCAGCGGATGCAGGGCCCAGAAGGCCGCCCCCGCCGCGCCGCACCAGGCGCGCCAGGCGGTGTCGTCGGGTGAGCCGCCTGGCGACCGCTGGGGGAGCAGCCTGCCGAAGACGGCGAATGCCAGCACCGCGTTCAGGGCATGTATCCCAAAACTGGTCGCGTGCCACCAAGCGGGATCGAGCCCGCCCGCAGCGAATACGCAGGAAAACCCCAGCCAGCCCACGGGAAGGTACCTCGGCATCCGGCCCGCCTCGGTGACGATCCAGGTCAGGAAGCGCAGGTCCGGCGAGCACAGCATCGGATTGAGGTAGATGATATTGTCGTCGTCGAACATCACGAACCTGAAGCCCGTGGTGTGCGCGTAGATCGCCAGCACCGCCGCGACAAGCACGACGCCAAGGCCGATGCTGATCCACGCGCCGCGTTGTAGGGGAGGCTTCAGTTTCATGCTGGAGATGGATGGAGCCGTGGGGGAAAAGGCGGCGGTTTCACCGGGGTGAGGCGGTGCAGGTGGGTAGGATCAATTCAGCCATTCAGCTCCCAGCCTTTCAGCGTTTCCCCGACGGCTTCGCGGCGGTCGTGCCCGACGGCGGAGTCTTGTAGTCGACCGATTCCACCAGGGAAATGCGCTCCAGCCTCCCGCCAAAACGTTTTTCCGCGAGCGTGCGAAGATGAAATTGGGCAGGCAGCCTGTCGTCCGGATTCACGCCGAAATCGCCCCTCGCGGAGGTCGGCCGGATCGACTGCGTCACGAGCACCTCCTCGAAGGTCTGCTGCTTCATGTGATAGCGGATCTGGTTTCCACGCTGCCGCGCGACGGCCGTAATGAGCGCGGGAATGTCGTGGATGATCCAGGGGATCGTCGATTTGTCGGCGATGATGAGCCGCGGAATCTTCGGCCTCTCCTTCACGAATCTCAGCTCCCAGGCCAGCTCCGCCGCAACCGTGTTCTGGCTCGTGTACAGGTGGGTGGCCATCGCCGGCAGGGCGCCTGCAAACAGGTACAGCCCCGAGCCCCAGAATGCCGCGCGCATGACCCAGGGCCGGCGCCGCGCGAGGCGTCCCACCATCAGCGCCGCACAGAGTGCCGCCATAAAACAGGTCGGAAGGCTGAAACGCGACGCGATGACGTCGTCAAACCGCGCCCAGTAATAGAACTGCAGAAGCGTGAGATGCACGGCCGTGCCGAGCCCGAACGCGACCAGCGCGTACGAGGCGGGCGCAAGCGGCGAGGTCTCCCGTCGACGCGAGCGACGCCAGCCCAGCCACAGCACGTAGGCGAGGCCGGCCAGTCCGAGCCCCGACAACCACCACGAGTTGGCCAGGTCGCCGTGCACGTCGAAGAAAAAATTCCACGCGCCACGCAGATTCTCGGCCAGATACGTCGTGCTGAACCGCGCCGTCTGCCCCTCCTGTAGCTGCCAAAGCAGCGGCGTGGCCGAAAGCACCCGGTTGTGCCAGGCGTAGGGGATGAACAACAGGGGGGTCGCCACCAGCGTGCCGGTGATCAGCGGCTCGCGACGCCGCGCCCAGCCCGCCCAGATCACCATCGCGACAGGACCGACGAAGACCACCGATTCATAGCGGCTCTCCGATAGCAGGACCGTCGACAGACACAACATCCCCAGGCGCAATCCGTCGGGCTTGCGCAAATACAGCAGCGCCAGGTACAACGTCAGCGCAATCATCGTCAGGTTGTGCATCTCCATGCCCGCCCCCGTCGCATTCTGCGCGAGCAGCGGCAGGGTCGCCAGCAGGAGCACTGCGAGAATGCCCGCGCGCCGCCCGGCCAGCGACGAGGCGAAGGCGTAGGTGAGCCCCAGGAATATCGGAACGCAGGCTGCGTTGACGATGAACAGGTTTGCGACCCGATAGCCCGTCAGGTCGTGCATCAGGCACACCAGGAACGCGAAAAAATACGGCCGTTTGTCGAGGAAGGCGTCGATCGGGAGAAAACTGCCGTCCAGCCAGTACGCCCGGTAGACCGTGCCTATCTGCCGGGTCTCATGCATGTACCGCGCCGTGGACTGGAGGACGTATTCGTCGAACAGGATCTTGTGCCCGAAGGGATCTCCGGTGATCACGAAAACCGAGGCGACGACGATCACCAGCGCCGGCCAGCCCGGGCGCCGCAACCAGCCAAGCCAGACCTCCCGGCGCTCGCGCAGGAGTTTCAGCAACAGCGCGCAAAACGCGGCGAACACGCCGAGCATGTAGTAATAGCCGCCATGGATGATGAGCTGCTCCGCCGCATGCGTGCCCACCCAGACGAATCCGATCTGCACGGCAAGCACACCCGAGACCAGAAGCAGCAACGCCTTCCGCGTGTCGGAACCTCCGGCCAGCAGCCGGCGCCACCAGGGTTTTTCGGGAAACGGGTCCATCCTTTCGCAGGAACGTCTCGAGTCGCGATCGCTCAGGGCAGCTGTTTCACGAAGTTCTCGAGGTAGGCCCGGCGCATGCGCTCCTGCTCCGCGGGATCCTTCGGCACGGTGGCGTCAAACTTCGGAAGGCCCGCACGCACCTCGGTCTTGCCATCGCGAATCGCAACAATGCGGCTGATGCGGCTGAGCGTGAGCGTCTGCAGCCGTTGCTCGACCACGGGCTCGAGCACGAAGTCGGGCCCCAGGTCGTCGCCCTCGCGCAGCGTCTCCTTCCCGGTCTTGGGATCCACGTTCAGGCGCTGGAAGACGTACATCGCGGAGTACGTGTGGTTGCGCAAATGGAAGATCAGGGCCTTGATGTTTTTTTGCGCCTGCGGGACCGGCGTGGACGAAACCTCGTTGGTGATCCACAGCACGCAGTCGTTGTCGATCATGAGGTAGTCCTTTTGCGGATGCGCCGCCATGAACTGGAGGCGCCACGCCGTCTCGCGCCCGGGCAGGTATTCCTGGTCATAGGCGTGCGTCGCCATGG
>JAJXYI010000359.1 GCA_021780625.1 bacterium
ATCGCCCCAAGCACGGGACGTTACACGGAGCGTTCGGCCTCGCTGACCGGCGGTGTGTCCGACGGAAAGACCTCGATTACGGTATCCTTGGAATACGCCAAGCAGGATCCGATCTATTTCAGCGCCCGTCCGTACACGAATCCCTATTTTGCCTCGGAGTACTACCCGGGCATCATCGACATCTATAATCTGGCGACGGGTGTGGATGAGGATTACATGTTGAATCCCAAGTACAACGCCCCTCCGGGAGGCGGGCAATACTCGATCGATCAGCTCATTTCGATGGGCTATTACACCGATCTCGGCAGCGACGGAAATTCGGCGGTGGTCAAGAAGATCCAGCAGGGCTTCAACCTCGCGGACCATCAGACTCTGCTCCAGAGTGTGAAACGCTCCAACCTCACGCTTTCGGCGACGCATAAGATCTTCGAAGACAAGCTCGAGATGTTCGGAGACCTTGAGTATTCGAATTCGAAGACGATGAGCTCGCTGAATGCGCAGCCCATCTATCCGTACGTGTCCACCCCGTACACCGACACCTGGTACATCGGCTCGACCCCACCTCCTCCGGGAACCCAGTACGTTCCGGTCACGATCCCGGGCAATCCGTTCTCGGCCACTTGGATCAACCAGGCCAGCGATGGCAACACCGGCTACGGTGTGATGGCGCACAACCGTTTCGTGCAATTCCCGCGAATCTTCAGCAACGACTCGACGTTGCTGCGTGTCGCTGGAGGGTTTAAAGGACAGATCAACGAGAATTACTCGTGGCAGGTGGGCGGTTCGCTCAGCCGGTACACGATCGACTACACGAATCAGAACGTGATCGATGAGGTGAACTTCCTCGCGGCTCTGCAGCAGGGCACGATCAATCCGTTCGCGCTTACTCAGGCTGCTGGCGTGCTGCCTGGCAACATCCTGGGCACGGCTTGGATGCATGGCGTCAGCTCGCTTGGCACAGCTAACATCCAGTTCAACGGCACGCCCTTCCGTCTCCCTGGCGGCAAGCTCTCCTTTGCCATCGGCGCCAGCTACACCCGTGAGACGCTCGGCGCGACGGCCGACCTGAACACGACGGATCAGGGTTGGATCAACTCGCCGAGTATCCTTCCGATCGACAAGCAGCGCAAGGAGCAGGCGGTCTTCGCCGAAGTTTCCGTTCCGATCGTCAGCAAGGATCAGCATATTCCCGGAGTTTACTCGCTGTCGACAGACCTTGCGTGGCGCTTTGAGCACTACACTCAGGTTGGCAACTCGACGGTTCCACAGGCGGCGGTCAAGTATCTGCCGTTCGATGACCAGTTCAGCCTCCGCTTCTCGGCAAACAAGTCGTTCCTGGCTCCGCCGCTGTACGCTCTGTACGGCCCGACCAATACCGGCTCCTCGAACTCGATCAACTACACGCCGTATGGCTCGACCACGCCTCAGTCCAATGTTCAGTTCCAAGCCGCCGGCGGCTCGAATCCCGACCTGAAGCCTTCCACGGCGAGCACGTGGACGGCTGGCTTTGGCTACACGCCCAAGCAGGTCAAGGGCCTGAGCGTCACCTTCGACTACTTCCAGGCGCACTGGTCCGGCATCTTCGGAAGTCCCGACCAACAGACCGTGGTGCAGAGCGTCGAAGATCTCGGAGCCGCCTCCCCGTATGCCGGCTTTGTCCACTTCGGCACGACTACCGGCCCCACGCCGACGGCGCCCGGCCAGATCAGCGGACACCCGAAGTCGGCCGTCTGGCTCGTCACGCCGCTCGTCAACCTCGGCGGCCAGGTGGTGAAGGGTTTCGACGCCAATATCGCCTACGAGCACAACACCGACACGATCGGCAAGTTCAATGTCGCCACGACCGTGTCGGTTTACAATTCGTTCCAGTTCCAGGAAATGGTCGGGCAGCCGTACTACAACTACGTCGGCACGGCCTCGCAGAACGAGATGACGATTGCTCGCTGGAAGACCTATTCGACCCTCACCTGGGCCTACCGGAGCTTCACCTTCGATCTCGCCCACACCTACATCCCGACGGTTCAGGATGTCGGTCCGGGTGGAGCCGGAGCCACGGCGCCTGTCGGCGTCGCTTCGTACCAGCAGTTCGACTTCGGCCTGAAGTATGACTTCAATGGCTTGAAGCTCGGCCGCTACTTCGACGGGCTTTCCCTCCGCCTGGGCGTGAATAACGCCTTCAACAAGATGCCTCCGGTCGCCCTCAACGCGATGACCGAGACGAATGCGGATGTGGGCTACTACGGCGGCGCGGTTGGTCGCTTGGTCTACGTCGACGCAACGTACAAGTTCTAAGGCAGGTCCGTTTTGTTCTCACAAAGGCCGGAGTCCCTCGGGGCTCCGGCCTTTTTCTTTCGGGGAAAGCGGCGCAAGGTGGCATTACTGAGGCGCAGCGAGGAGGCCGCCTGCGTGCTCCGCGCGCTCAGGGATCCGAGGGCACGGCGGCGAGGGCCTGGTCGGCGGCTTTTTGGTCGGCGAGGCGCGAGCGGACGGATTCCGCGTAGGGAAGCCAGCGTTTGTGTTTCCAGCGCCGATACATCATCACGCCGCGCAGCCATTCATCGCAGACCATGGCGGCCCAGAAACCGGGAAGGCCGAAGCCGAGCTTGATGCCGAGCAGCCAGGAGAGCGGCACCCAGACGCCCCACATCGAGGCCATGCCCATGAGGACGGGGAAACGTGCGTCTCCCGTGGCCCGGAGCGCATTGATGACGACCAGATTGAACACGCGGCCCGGCTCCAGGATCAGACCGAAGCGGATGAGCACGACGCCCACGGCGATGACGACGGGATCGTGAGTGAAAAATGCCAGGAAGTGGGGGGCGAGAAAGGCGAGCGCGATCGAGCCGGTGATCGCGCACACGAAGCCGAGTCGCAGGTTGCGCAGGAGCTCGCGATAGGCGTGCTCGTAATCGCCCGAGCCGATGAGGTGTCCGATGATGATTTCGGTGCCCATGCCGATGGCGTAGCTGAAGAGGATCACCCACCGGATGATTTGCATCACGTACGACTGGGTGGCGAGGCGGTCGCCTCCGGTGGTGGCGATCATGGCGGTGACGACCATGAAGGCGAGCCACCAGCAAATGTTCTCGCCGGCGGCGGGGAGGCCGATGTGGAGGATTGCGCGGAGCCTTTTCGACTCGATTTGGAAGAAGTCGCGCAGGCGCAGCTTGATTCGGGTGTAGTATTCGAGAAGCACCCAAAGTGCGGCGCAGGCGAGAATGCGGCTGATGACGCTGGAGATTGCGACGCCGACGACGCCGAGCTTGGGGAAGCCGAACCAGCCGAAGAGCAGCAGGCAGTTGCCGACGACGTTGAGGACGTTTTGACCGACGGCCACGAGCATGGCGGCGCGTGTGTGGGTGTGGGCGCGGAGGATGGCGGAGATCGAGATGCTCATCGCCTCCAGGAACAGGGAGCCGCCCATGAAGGAGAGGAAGGGCAGGGCGAAGTGATAAGGGCCCGGCGGCAGGTGCATCAGGTGGAGCATGGGAGCGGCCAGGGCGCACACGAGAATGCTGGTACCCAGACCGAGCCAGGTGTTCACCGCGATGGCGGTGCTGGCGATCCGGTCAGCGCCCTTTCTGTCGTGAGCGCCGAGGTGGTGGGTGAGCACGACGCTGCTGCCGATGCCGACGAAGGCGTAGATGATGATGAAAAGGATGATGAACTGACTCGCGACGCCGAGGCCCGCCACTGCGTCGTCGCCCAGATGGCTGACCATGAATGTGTCCACGGTCGCGATCAGCACGCGCAGGCCCTCTTCGACGAAGATGGGCCAGGCGAGGGACAGGAGTTTCGGTTTCTGGACAGCGGCGCTGTTCATGGAGAACCCGACCAACTGAAGGGAAATGGCCCCGGAGAAAAGGGAATTGCGGAGTCCGTGACCGGGAGGCCCGGAAGGGAGCGGGAATCAGAGGCTTGGGATGTTCGGTCCGAGTGTCAGCCGTAGCGCTGGGCGATCTTCCAGCCCAGGTAAACGCCGGCGACGCTGCCAATGCCGCTGAGGAGGAAGTTGGTCATGAACCCGAATCCGAGTGCGACGCCGATGCCCCAGCCTGCGTAGCTGCCGATCAGCGTGCCGATCATGATGCAGAGCTTCATCATAAGGCCGGCGAGTGTAGCGTTGGGCCGGGCGCAGACCAGCCCGGATGTGAAATTCGGCCTGGGGAGAGTTGCCTAGGATTGCCGGGCTGCGTTTGCGGGGCGATCGGCACGGGGGGCGGCGCGATGAGGCGGGCAGAGCGAAAGCCGGCCAACGTGGCGCCTGCAGCGCCGACTACGCCCGGCAGGCTTCTGCGTTGTTCTTCCTCATTCGCCGGCTCGCATTCATGGGGCGCAGCCAGGCATAGCACGTTGCGAAGCATGCGGGTGTCGGACGCGGGCTATACGAAAAAACCGTTGCGGAGTTGAAACGCGG
>JAJXYI010000247.1 GCA_021780625.1 bacterium
TCTGGCCGTCATGACCGAACTTTTCACACTGAAGCACAATCCACTCGTCGACCCGGCGATGCACATCTGGGCGTGGCAGATTCCAGTGTACCTGTTTCTCGGCGGGCTGGTTGCGGGCCTGATGATCCTCTCCGGGTATCATATCATCCGCGATCGCTACGACACGGACCGGCCGCATGGGCACTACGTGACGGCTCCGATGCTCAGCGTTGCCCTGCTGAGCCTGGGCATGTTGGCGTTGTTTTTCGACCTGGAGCACAAGATCGAGGTATGGCGCCTGTACATGACGTTCGAGGTGACCTCGCCGATGTCGTGGGGCTCCTGGATCCTGCTGCTGGTGTATCCGGTGCTGATCGCATCGGCGCTGTTGAATTTCCAGGAGGCACAGCCGCGGCTGGCAGCCCGATATCCGACAGTGGCCGGGGTGGCGGAGGCGATGCGTTCGCGCCCGGGCGTGGCGAGCCTGATCGGATTTGCGAACATCGCCCTGGGCGCGGGGCTGGGCATCTACACGGGCATCCTCCTGAGTTCGCTCGCGGCGCGGCCCCTTTGGAGCAGCGCACTGCTCGGCCCGCTGTTCCTGTTCTCCGGACTGTCGACCGGTGCGGCGACTCTGCACATGCTCACCCACATCGAGAAGGGCGAGGACAACAGCTACGGCGACTTCCTGGTGGCTTCGATGGTGGGGTGGATCCGTCCGAAGCACGGCGAGCACGAGGGCGCGGTGAAGCTGGCGCACGCGGACAACGGCTTCCTGACGATCGAGCTGTCGATCCTGATGCTTTTCCTGATCAACCTCTCCGGCTCGTCGGCCGCGGGGCACGACGCGGCGGCGCTGCTGCTGACCGGGCCGTACGCCGCGGTGTTCTGGGTGTTCGTGGTGGGATCGGGTCTGGTGATTCCGCTGATCCTGCAGGGTCTGCAGGCGGCGAACCGCATCCGTCCGACGATGATTCCCGCGCTGCTGGTGTTGGTGGGCGGTCTCGTGCTCCGGTTCGTGCTGGTTTACGCGGGCCAGGCGAGTCACTGGCCGAGGATCGCTGGCTTTTGAAACACTTTCCCATGAACTCAGCTCCTGAAACACATCCTCCGAAACCCTACTGGAATCCGTATATGGCGGGTTTCCTGCTCGGGCTCGTTCTTCTCGCCTCGTTTGTCGTGATGGGCCGCGGGCTCGGCGCATCGGGCGCCTTTGGCAGCGTGACGGCCGTCGCAATGCATGCCGTGGCCCCGGCGCACGTGCAGAACAACCCGTTTTATTCCGAATATTTCGGGGACGGGAGTTCCAATCCGCTGAAGGACTGGCTGGTCTTCGAGGTTCTCGGCGTGTGCGTCGGCGGCCTTATCTCAGGGGCGCTTGCGAACCGGATCTCGGTGAAGATCGAGAAGGGTCCGCACGTCTCCAACGGTTGGAGACTGGTGGGCGCCTTCGTCGGCGGCGCGATGATGATGATTGGCGCCAAACTCGCGCTCGGCTGCACGAGCGGGCAGGCGCTGACGGGAGGGGCCGTGCTTAACCTGGGCAGCTGGGCATTCATGATCTGCGTATTCGCCGGCGCCTATGCGCTGGCCTACTTCTTCAGGAGGCAGTGGCTATGATCGCACCATTCTTCAAGTTCGGCATGTTCGGCACCGAGGCCAGCCTCGTGGTCGCCTTCGTCATCGGCATCGGCTTCGGATTCATGCTGGAGCGGGCCGGCTTCGGCAATGCGCGCAAGCTCGCCGCGCAGTTCTACTTCCAGGACCTGCGGGTGCTGAAGGTCATGTTCATGGCGATCATCACGGCGATGGTCGGCCTGTACGCACTCTCCCGCGTCGGGTTTCTCGACCTCTCCAAGGTCTATCTCGTGCCGACCCTGCTGGTGCCCGACATCGTGGGCGGACTGCTCTTGGGCATGGGCTTCGTGATCGGCGGCTATTGTCCGGGGACCTCGTGCGTGTCGGCGTCGACAGGGCGCGTCGACGGCATGGTCTATGTCGCGGGCATGTTTGCCGGCCTGGTCGGGTTCGGCGAGGTGTATCCAAAAATCAAGTCTTTCGCGACGATGACCCCTATGGGCCACCTGACGATCGCGAAGTATTTCGACATACCCTACGGGCTGCTCGTCTTCGCCGTGGTGGTGATGGCTCTTGGTGCGTTTGTCGCGGCCGAGTGGGCCGAGCGTAAATTCGGCGACGGGAGCGCGGGCATGACGGGCGGACTGCTGGAGTCGACGCGCCGCCTGACTCCGGTGCGGATCCTGGCGCTCGGCTTGTTGGTGCTCGGTCTGTTTGCGCTAGTGGGCGGGGATCCCTACCGGGGCAATACCGTCTCGATCGATCCCAGGGCCCTGGCGCTCAGCGCGGGACGCGGGGTGGTGAAGGTGTCGCCCGGCGACCTGGCCGATTCCATCGTCAAGGGGACGGAGGAATTTCGGATCATCGATCTGCGGCCGGCGGCGGCGTATGCGACGTATCATATCCCGACGGCCGAGAACATCCCGCTTGCGGCGCTTGCCCCCGATTCGGTGTCGAGCGACGACAAGGTCGTGTTGTACTCCGACTCTGACATGCAGGCAGCGCAGGCCTGGTTCATTCTCCGGGCGTCCGGCGACCGGGCCGCCTACATCCTGGCCGGAGGACTCGACGCTTGGAAGGATCAGGTTCTCTATCCGGTGAGGCCTGCCAAACCGACCGGACTCGAGGCGGCCGCATTCGAGAAACGGGCGGCGGTGAGCCGCTACCTGGGTGGGACCCCGCGAGCGGCAGGAGCCTCGTCGGCGCAGCCGGTGGAGCCTGCGCCGGCCCTTATCACGCCGGTGGCGCCGCCTTCGGCCCCGGACATGGCGCGTCCCAAGAAGCGCGCGGCCAGAGAGGGTTGCTGATAGCTAGCCGGCCCGCTTGAAACCCGGTGCATGATGACCGTTATTCGGTCTCATGCACCCGAAGCGAGGCGCGGACAAGCCGCACGTGGTTGTGCTCGGGGCCGGTTTTGCCGGCCTCACGTTCTGCAAGCGCCTCACGTCCGGCCTGGCCCGAGTGACCCTGCTGGACCGGCAGAACCACCACCTTTTCCAGCCTCTGCTCTACCAGGTTGCGACCGCGGGCCTCGCAGCCCCGGACATTGCGCAGCCGGTGCGTTCCATCCTGAGGGACAGGAGGGATGTGACGGTGCTCATGTCGGACGTGACGGGTGTGGACCTTGCCCGCCGGGAGGTGAGCCACACGGGTGGCGTGCTCGGGTACGACTATCTGGTGATCGCGTTGGGCGGTCGCACGAGCTACTTCGGACACGAGGAATGGGCCAGGCACGCGCCTGGACTCAAGTCGATCGACGATGCGCTTGCGATCCGTCGGCGGGTGCTGAGCGCGTTTGAGGACGCGGAGGTGGAGGACGACGAGGCGCGGAGGGGGAAGCTCATGACGATCGTGGTGGTGGGCGGCGGCCCGACGGGTGTGGAGATGGCGGGGGCCCTTGCCGAGCTGTCGCGCACGGTGCTCCGCAGGGATTTTCGGCGTATCGATCCTGCGAAGGCGCGGGTGATCCTCGTGGAGGGCGGACCCCGCGTGCTGGGGGCCTTTCCCGCAAACCTTTCGGCGAAGGCGGAGCGGCAACTGAGGAGGCTCGGCGTGGAAGTGCGGACGGGGGTGGCCGTGCGGGAGATCCATGAGGATGGGCTCGAACTGGCCTCGGGCGAGCGGCTTGCCGCGGCCAACGTGATTTGGGGTGCCGGCGTGTCGGCGGTGCCGCTCGCGGGCACCCTGGGCGTTCCGACCGATCGGGCGGGTCGACTGCGCGTTGAGCCGGACCTGAGCCTGCCGGGATGGCCGTCGGTGTTCGCCGCGGGGGACATAGTCTCGCTGACCGATCCCTCGGGGCGTGTCGTCCCCGGGGTTTCACCTGCGGCGATGCAGATGGGGCGGTACATTGCGCGGACGATCGCCGGGGAACTCGGGACGGTAACGCCTCCTCGGCGCAAGCCTTTCTGCTATTTCGACAAGGGCACAATGGCCACGATCGGGCGTTCTGCGGCGGTCGCGAAGATCGGGTGGGCGGAATTCTGCGGCTGGCCTGCCTGGGCCGCCTGGCTTGTGGTCCACATCCTGTTCCTGATCGGATTCCGGAACAGGATCTCGGTGCTCCTGCAGTGGACGTATTCTTATTTCACCTACCGAAGGGGGGCCAGGCTGATCACCGGGCTCGATCCAGAGAGGGAGGCTCAGGGTGCGGCGCCAGCGGCCGGCCCAGAAAACCGGATGACGTAGGCGGTCTCGGCCGCGAGCGAGGCGAGGGGGCTCCAGTCCCGGAATCCGCCCCCGGGCGTGACGGCGGGCGTCGTCACCGGCACGCCCTGCAGCACCTCGGTGGCGTGCACGCCCGTGCAGAGGCCGCTCGAGGCGAGGGAGAGGGCGGGGCACTCGACGGGCTTGGAACGG
>JAJXYI010000552.1 GCA_021780625.1 bacterium
TACACGCACACCGGCCTGCAGGAGCCGGGCGTCGTGGAGCTGCCCGACGGGGTGCTCTGGGCCTGGGCCCGCACCGACCTGGGGCGTCAGTATGAATTTTTCTCCTACGATCAGGGGGAAACCTGGACCGTGCCGCAGCCCTCCCGCTTCACCTCGCCCGCCTCCCCGCTGTCGATGAAGCCGATCCCAGGCTCGAACCGGTTTTTCGCGGTGTGGAATCCCGCCCCGAACTACCCCACCCGCGCAGTCGGTCCGGTGGGAGGAGACCGCACGCCCCTGGTCCTCGCCACCGGCGCGGGGCCCGGGCTCGACCGCTGGAGCGCTCCGACCGTGATCGAGGGGACCGACGGACGCGATGCGGGCTACGCCTACACCGCGATCCATTTCGTCCGCCATGCGGTGCTCCTCGCCTACTGCGCAGGCGGCGCCGAAGACCATGGCATGCTGAACCGGCTTCGCATCCGCAGGGTCGACGACGCGCTGATCCCATAGTCCAAGTCCCTCAACCGGCCGCCGGATCCGTCCGAGGCCAGTCCACGCCCTTTCCATGTCGGAATTCTTGTCTCCTCCCGTCGCGCTCGCGGTGGCCGCCCACCCTGACGATATCGAGTTCTGCTTTGCAGGCACCCTCCTGCTCCTGAAGGACGCCGGTTGCGAGATCCACATGTGGAATCTGGCCAGGGGCGATTGTGGATCGCGGACCACGGACGCCGCAGAGACGGCCCGCATCCGCCTGGAGGAGGCGCGGGCATCGGCCGGACTCGCGGGCGCCACGAGCCACGACCCGCTCTTTGACGACCTCTCGATCTTTTACGACAAGGACTCCCTGGCCCAGGTCAGCAGCGTCCTTCGCACGATTCACCCGCAGATCATCCTCACGCATTCGCCCGCCGACTACATGGAGGACCACCAGAACGTGTGCCGGCTGGTCGTCACCGCCGCCTTCAGCCGCGGCATGCCCAACCACGTCTGCGAACCCCCGGCCAAACCCTGCGACGATCCGGTGCGGGTGTATCACGCCGCCCCTCACGGGCATCACGACGGGCTCGGCGCACCCTTTGCTCCCGATTTCCTGATCGACATCCAGACCGCCGCCGAACGGAAGCGCCGCATGCTCGCCTGTCACCGGAGCCAGGCACGCTGGCTCGAGGATAGTCAGGGCATGGGATCCTACCTCGATGAGATGGAGGCGATGGACCGCTCCATGGCCGGCCACGGCCGCGGACTGCAGCGCGCGGAAGGATGGCGCAGACACGCCCACCTCGGCTTCTGCCCTCCCGAGTTCGATCCCATCGCATCCCTGCTTCCGACCCACCTTCACTCCCCAACCAAACATCCCTCCTGATCCCATGAGCAGACCGCTCAGCAAATTCGCCGAAGCCTGGTGGGACTACACCACGCTGGCCCCCGATCTTATTCGCGACGCCGCACGCCTCACGGCCACGGATCTCGAACAGCTGTCCCGACCCGGGTTCCGGGTCCGAATCTACGACACGCCCCAGGAGTTCTACTCCGCGCAGGCGCTCGAGTACATCGAGGCCTGGCTCCAGTCGACGCCCGACAATCCCGCCGGAATCTGCGGTCCGATAGGACCCACCGAGCAGCTGCCAATCGTCGCCATGATGGTCAACAGCCTCGGATTGAACCTCGGACAGCTCGACGCGCATTTCTGGGGGATGGACGAATGGGTCGAGAACGGGGTGCCGGTCAATGTCAGCCATCCGCTGTCCTTCGCCCGCTGCGACGAGGAGCTCTGTTTTCGCCGCATCCGGCCGGACCTTGCGCTCCCCTCGGCCAACAAACATTTTCCAGGCGAACATCTCGACGCCTACAGCCGCAGCTACGATTCGGTTCGCTGCGTCGTGATGCAGGGCGGCCAGGGTGAGGTGAAACACTGGGCGTTCAACGACCCGCCGATGCGCACGGGGGCGTTCGCGAACGTCCCGCCCTCGCCGGAGCAGTACCGCCAGCTCGGCACCCGCATCGTGAAACTCCATCCGCTCACGATCAGCCAGAACGCCCGCACCTCCGGCGGCGGCAACGTTTCCCTCGTGCCCACCCACGCCTGCACCGTTGGTCCGCGCGAAACCTGGAAGTCCGAGAAGGTCAGCATCTGGCATCCGGGGCATCACGACAATCCCTTCGGAATCCGCCTGACCGCCCTGATGATTTCCAAGCGCCTTCCCGACAGCTCCGTGCCCATGTCGCTGCTCGCCGACCATCCGAACGTCCAGTTCAGCTACCTGCGCAGCGGCATCGGTTCCGTCGCGGTCGAGATGCACTGAGGCTGCGACGGCCCTGTTACCCCACTTCCCATGAATCGACGCCCCCTCGTCAGCGGAGTCATCGAAGGCTTCTACGGCCGCCCCTGGTCCCCCGAACAGCGCGAGCGCCTGCTCGGCTGGATGAATGAGGCCGGCCTCAACACCTATCTCTACGCGCCCAAGGACGACCTCAAGCACCGGGCGCTCTGGCGCGATCCCTATTCCGCGGACGAGCTCAAGTCCCTCGGCGCCCTCGCCCGGTCCTGCAGGTCGCGCGAGGTGACCTTCGTCTACGCCATCGCGCCCGGACTCGACATCCGCTACCGCGAGGAGCTGCCCCTCCTCAAGGCGAAGCTCGCGCAGATCCTCGCACTCGGTGTCACCACGATCGCGATACTGTTCGACGACATTCCGAAGACGCTCAGCCCCGAGGACGAGGCGCGCTTCGGCACCTTCGCGCGGGCGCAGATCCACGTCACCCACGAGATCCAGGCCTGGCTTCGCGGCCTGAACCCGAAGACCGGCCTCTGGTTCTGTCCGACGATCTACTGCGGCCGCTTCGCCGAACACCGCGTCCCCGAGAACGCCTACCTCCTCGAAATCGGCGCCGGCCTGGCGCCCGACATCGAGGTGCTGTGGACCGGCCCCGAGATCATTCCCGAGACCATCTCCGTTGAATCCATCCAGGAGGTCGCCCGCGTCCTGCGCCGTCCTCCCCTGATCTGGGACAATCTCCACGCCAACGACTACGATCTGCGCCGCATCTTCCTGGGCCCCTTCGCGGGCCGTCCGATCGAATTGCACGGCGTGGTCCGGGGTGTGCTCAGCAACCCCAATTGCGAATTTGAGGCCAACTACATCCCGCTTCACACGCTGGGAGCCTACGTGAACGCCAGCGGGAGCTGGGACGTGGAGGCGGCCCTGGACGAAAGCTGCCGCCGCTGGCTCCCCTCATTCCGCTGCCAGACTCGCCGGGAATTCACGTTCGAGGACCTCCGGCTGCTCGTGGACCTGTATTACCTTCCGTTCAGCGCCGGCCCCCGACTGGAGCAGCTGATCGCAGACTTCGACCACCTCATTCACCACCCCGTCTCCGAGTGGGGCGAGACGTGGGCCCGATTCGAACGCACCGCCGACGCCATCGCCGCCCTGTTCGTCAAGGTGACCGAACTCGAAGACCGGGAACTCTGCTTCACGTTTTACCGCCTCATGTGGGAGATCCAGGCGGAGTTGAAGCTCATGCGCGGGTATCTCGCGCTGTTGCGAGAACCCGGGGCACCAGAACGCCACTACACTCCGAAGGTGCACCACGATCCGCGCATCTATCGCGGCGGCGTCGTGGCCCGGTTGCAGCGGCTCATGCCCATGGACGGCCCCGGCGAGTTTCGAGCGGCCCGAAGCGTGCCCTAAGCGCTTCGACCTTCCGGCCTTTTACCGCGCGCAGGGTCGATCATTGCTCCCTCGGGAACGCGGCAAACAAACCGCACGGCGCCGCGCGCTCAAACTTCAGCCGTTCAGCCTCTGTTTCTCGCCCGTCGCAGGGCTTCGGCCACGTCGGCCGTCAGACCCGTGTCGCTTCCGAGCGCAAGGAACCCAAAACCCTGGCGCAGTCGACGGGGCACTTCGTCCGCCGTTGCGAGCGTGCCCAGAGCCACGCCGGCCTTCCGACAGGCCCGGGCGATGCGGCGAATCGCGCGCTCGACCGCAGGGTCGCCCAGTGGCACGCCCAGAGAAAAGGCAAGGTCCGACGGTCCAATAAAGAGCCCGTGAACGCCTGGCGTCCGCGCGATCTCCTCACAGTGGTCGAGGCCGCGCCGCGTTTCGATCATGGTCCACAGCACCAGTTCCCCCTCCGGATCCAGGGGCCACAGGTCGGCGCGCCGCGCATACTCTTCACCCGAAAGCCCCCACTGCCGCGCAGGCCAGCCGTAGCCAACGCCGCGGATTCCCTCCGGCTCAAAATCAGCCACCCCGCCGCGCTGCGGATAGCGGCTGGCCTGCACAAACCAGCGCGCCTCGTCCGCGGACTCCACCTGCGGTACGATCAGGCCGAGCGGTCCGAGATCGAGCACCTGTTTCACCACGTACAGAAGCTGCTCCCTGCCGGAAACCGGCAATCGCACCAGCGGCACCACGTCGGGCTGAAGA
>JAJXYI010000428.1 GCA_021780625.1 bacterium
CGAAAAACAGCGGACGCGTGGCAAAGACCGTGCCGCTGGTTCTAGACCGTGCCGCTGGCCGCTGGGAAATCGACTGGGAGGCGCTCGAGCGCGCGGTCACCCCGAAGACGCGCCTGTTCTTCCTGTGCAATCCGCACAATCCGATCGCGCGTGTGTTCCGTCGCGACGAATTGGAGCGCATCGGCGAGTTCTGCTGCCGTCACAATCTGGTGCTGTGCTCGGACGAGATTCATTGCGACCTGATCCTCGACAAACTGCCGCACGTGCCGACCTCACTCCTGGGGACGGATGTGGCGCGCCGGACCGTGACGCTGATGGCGCCGAGCAAGACCTACAACGTGCCGGGCCTCGGGACGTCGATTGCGATCATTCCCGACGCCGGCCTGCGCGCGAAATTCGTCCGGGCGACGGCAGGCATCGTGGCGGAGGTCACGTGCCTAGGCTTCGCGGCGTGCGAGGCGGCCTACTCCGAGTGTGAGCCGTGGCGGCAGGCGCTGCTTGCGACGCTCCGGGCGAACCGCGACCTCATCCGCGCGCGGCTCGCGACGGACCTTCCGGGGGTGCTGCTCGAGGCGCCCGTCGAGGCAACCTATCTGGGATGGCTGAATGTCTCGCGGCTCGGCCTCGAGGAGCCCGTGGCGCATTTCGAGTCGTTCGGCGTCGGCCTCAGCGAGGGAGCCTATTTCGGCGCGAA
This sequence comes from bacterium, assembly GCA_021780625.1. The sequence continues at coordinate 695 of JAJXYI010000428.1, forward strand.
GAAGGGCGACTACGTCCGCATCAATTTCGGCTGCCCCCGGGCGACCCTGTCCGAGGGCCTGCGCCGGATGGCGGCGGCCGTTGCCGCGGTGAAGGCATGAGCGGCGGGGGCACAGCGACCGGACCTGCCGGGACCGGCGCGCCGCGCCGTCCCGTGGTCCCGCTTCGCATCGGTCCCCACGAGCTGGAGTCGAACCTGGTCCTGTCTCCACTCGCCGGGTACACGAACCTGCCGATGCGCCTGACCGTCCGCGAGGTGGGCGGGCTGGGCTGGGGCGTTACCGACCTGGTCAACGCCCGCTCCCTGATCGAGCGCTCCCCGGCCGCGCTGAGGCTCACGGCCCGCCATCCTCTGGACCGGCCGATGGCCGTGCAGCTCTTCGGCTCCGTCGCCGAGGAAATGCGCGACGCGGCCGTGATCTGCCAGGAACTCGGCGCGGAGGCGGTCGACATCAACATGGGCTGCCCGGTGCGCAAGGTCGTGGAGATCGGCGGAGGCTCGGCGATGATGACGGAACTCGGCAGGACCGCCAGGCTGGTGCGCGGCATGATCGAGGCGGTGCGAATCCCGGTCACCGCGAAGATGCGCCTGGGCTGGGACGATGCGAACATCACCGCTCCCGACCTGGTGCGCGTGCTGGAGGATGCCGGCGTCGCGGCGGTGTGCGTGCACGGACGCACGCGGGCGCAGGGTTTCTCGGGTCGCGTGAACCTCGACGGTATCCGGCTCGTGGTGGAGGCCGCGAGGAGGATCCCGGTTATCGGCAACGGCGACGTCGTCACTCCGGAGGGTGCGCGGCGCATGATCGACGAAACCGGCTGCGCGGGCGTCGCGATCGGCCGCGGCGCGTTTTACGATCCCTGGATTTTCCGTCGGACCTGGACCTACCTCACGAAGGATGCGCTGCCGCCCGAGCCGACCTTCGCCGAGCGGCTGGCGGTGTTGAGGCGTCACTTCGACCGCTACGTCGAGTTCTACGGCGAGGAGCATGGCGCCCGGTCCTTCCGCAAGGTCGCACCGTGGTACGCTCGGCAGTTCGGACCCTCGAAGCCGTTCAAGCAGGCGATCGTCAAAATCGCATCGCGTGCGGATTTCGACGCCTGCCTGGATTCGTATCTGATCTGGCGGCGCCAGTTCTGCGACGACCGCGGGGAACTGCTTCCGCGTTACGCGCCGCAGCCGCTCACATCCGCCTTCGCGTCGGATGCCGGCGGGGACTTTGCCGCGATTCCGGTGCCAAAGGGTCCTGTCGACCGATGGTGAGCGGCGTCGCCGAGGCCGAACTCCGAGAAGTCGTTGCAGACTCCGGGATGGCGTCGGTCCTGGAGGAATATCTCGAGGATGCGCGCGTGCTCCTGGTCGGTAGTCGGAAAGATCCGGGGTTCCTCGCCCGGGAGGAAGAGCGCGGTGTAGGCGCGGCGGCGGTCGATCATGCGGCGGACGACGAGCATGCGGACAACCTGCTGCTGGAGGCGCGGTTTCGCAATCCGCTTGCGCGTCATTTGATTCGCCGAGGAACGGCGGGCCGTGCATGTTCCGCGCATGGTTTCGCCCTCCCATTTTCTGCAGCTTGCGCTCGGAACGGTGGTCGCGCTCCTGCCGATCATCAACCCGCTCGCCTCGGCGCCGGTGTTCATGGCGATCACGGAGGGCGACTCGGATGCGAAGCGCAACAGCCAGGCGTTTCGCGGATGCCTGTTCATGGTGGGCATTCTCGTGTCGTTCCTGATCTGCGGGAGCTTCATCATGCGGTTCTTCGGGCTTTCCATCCCGGGACTGCGGATCGCGGGCGGCCTGCTGGTCTGCGGCATCGCGTTCTCGATGTATGCGCCGGCCAAGGACGACGAGGACGAGCTGCGCCGGCGCGAGGAGGCCCGGGCGAAGCGGGACATTTCCTTTTCCCCGCTTGCGATCCCCATGCTCAGCGGCCCGGGGTCGATCGCGGTGACCATCGGACTCACCTCGCTGGCGTCGCAGTGGATGGACTACGTGGCGATCACCGCCGGCATCCTCGTTGTGGCGCTGATCAGCTACGTGGTGTTGCGGATCGCGGGACGTGTCGTGAACGTCGTCGGGCCGAACGCCATGAGCGCATTCTCAAAGATCATGGGCTTCCTGCTTCTCTGCATCGGCATCCAATTTATCGTGAACGGAATCACGGCGATCCTCACGGATCCGGACCTGCTGCAGGCGATCCGCTCGGCCCTGCACTCGTGAGCCGGAACTCCTGAAAGATTGGCCACGAAAAACGCAAAATGGAGCAAGGGTTTCCGACGGTTACCGGAACGCGCTTATAGGCGCACGCAACGCAAGGCCGATGTCCCTGAAGCCCTCCGTGCCCTGGTGGTTCAAGGGCGGTTTCAATAATTCCGGGTCAGTTCGGCGCCTGAGGCGTCGCGAAACGTGATGGTTTTCCTCTGTGCGTCGATGCCCACGAAGATGATGCCGAGTTCGCGGTTGGCGTAGTCGCCGGACTGGACCACGACGCCGTTTATGAGCGCGCGGGCGGGGGAGCCTTGGAAGACACCGGGTATCGACGCATCGGCGACAAAACGCTGGAAGGCGGCGCTGGCCTGAGGTGGTCCGTCCACCCGCGCCACCTCGCGAGGGGGCGCCGCGGCCGCCGGCGCGGCAGGTGTCATCTGGACCAGCGGCGGCGGCGGTTGGGCCGTCGCGTGACCCGATTTTGGCCCTGCCGACTGAGCCGTCTGCGGGGTCATGCTCGAGGCTGGCGCGGGTCCGGCTGTCGTCGGAGCCGGCTGGCTGAGCATCTGGCTGGCGGACGGCAGCGGTGGCGGGGTTTTGCCTTCGGCGAGGGCATCGACCTGGGCTTGTTCTGCGGATTGCGTGTCGTGCACCAGGTTCTGGAGCTTGTTGAGCGACGAGAGCGTCGACCCGCCGCCCGGGGCGGATTTCGCTGCCGCGGGGGCGCTGACCGTCAGGTGTTTGGCCGGCAGTTCGGGCTTCGCATGGAAGAAGAATCGCCACGCGGCCAGCCCTCCGGCGAGCAGGACCAGGAGGATCACGGTGGCGACGACAGCCAGGCCGACCTTGAATTCCCGGCTCTGCACGGGTTCGAGTGCCGCGGGAGGCTCGGGGATCTCCACCGTGCCGTCGGGGCCCTTGATATGGGGCACCTTGGGCGGACCGACGATGAGAGAGGGCCTGGAAGGTTCGCGGGGCTCGGTGGGTACCACGAGGAATGGCGGAACGAATCTCTCCGGCGCCGCGGGTGGTTCGATCGCGGTAGGAGGAGCGGGCGGCGCTGTGGGCGCGGGCTTGGGCTCTTCCTCCTGCGCGGGCTCTGGCGTCGCTGTCGACTCTGGGGCCGTGGGCGCGGGCTGCGTCGGCGCGTCGGCCGACAACCTCGGCTTAAGGCGCATCTTGGATGCTGCAGGTCCCGGTTCCGGAGCGGGTTGCGTTGGGGCGGTGGCCGTCGTGGAATCGGCGGGCGACTTTGGCCGGAGCTTGAGCCGAAGCACCGGCTCGGCCTGGCCTCCGGAGGCACCGCTATCGGGGGTGTTCGACGCGGAGGGTGGGGTCTCGGGCGCCTCGCTCATGTGCCGAGAAAAGCCAATTTGGGGCATCGGGAGAAACAAAAAGTGAATCCCGCGGGTCCGAACTTTCCCCTCGCAGGAGCGTGAATTCTCCTCCGATATCTGGATCTCCAAGCAACCCAACACCGTATGACCCGACGCATCGTATTTC
>JAJXYI010000349.1 GCA_021780625.1 bacterium
GTCCGCGCATGTAGGCCAGGGGCGCGATTTCGATGACGTTCTTTTCCGCGAGTCGGGCGACGTCGTCGGGGTCCAGCATGTCGTGCAGTGCGTCGTAGAGCGGACGGAGGTAGGGGAGGATCTTCTCCCGTAGGTCGCCGGGTAGGAAACCGAGCGCCTCGCCGGCCTCGACCGCCGGGCGGGTGAGCACGATGCGCTGGACCTCATTCTTTAGGAGGGCCGAGACGGCGGCGGCCATTGCGAGGTAGGTCTTGCCGGTGCCGGCGGGACCGATGCCGAAGACGATCGGGTTCTTCTGGATCGACTGCAGGTAGAGTTTTTGGCCGAGCGTTTTTGGAACGATGCTCTTTCGATTGGTCGAGATGACCAACGGCTCGCCGAACAGCGCGGCGATCTCCTCGGCGCGTCCCCGGGCGAACGTGTCGACGATGCGCTGGAAATCAGGCGAGCGAAGCGCCACGCCCTGATTGCGGGCCTCGTTCAGGTAGCCGAACAGGGTCTCGGTTTTGGCGATGGCCTCCGGGCTGCCTTCCACCTTGAGCCACTCGTCTCGCGTGACCAGCCGAACGTCGAGCGCCCGCTCGACCTGGGCGAGGTTGTCCTCCCGCCCGGCATAGAGCGAATTCAGGTGACGGGCACTCGGGTAAAACAGGGTCTTGGAAGGCATGGATGGTCGTGCGGGACAGGCGGCGGAACCGGGCTGGCGCTTGGCATTGCACCGTCGGCGCCGGATGGATCAGCTCCGCGGGCCGCCTTCCGCCGGCGGACTGACTGCATCGGCCAATTCTCGCGCCGCTTTGCTCAGCTTCTCCCACGTGGCCTCTAGCGCTTGGGGCAGAACCCTGGTCTCGGACAGAACGGGCATGAAATTGGTGTCGCCGTCCCAGCGGGGGACGATGTGCCCGTGCAGATGCGGAATGCTTCCGCCCGATACGGCCTTGCCGAGATTGAAGCCGACATTGAAGCCATCGGGTTTCAGCACCCGGCCCAGCAGGGCCTTGCCGAAGATGATGGTCTTGAAGAGGTCTGTGCATTCTTCCGGATTGAGATCCTCGATGTCGACGCACTCCCGGAACGGGATCGCCAGCAGGTGACCCGGATTATAGGGAAAACGATTGAGCATGAGGTAGCTCAGGTGCGAGCGGTGCACGATGAGTGCCGCCCGGTCGTCTCCAAGCGCGGGGAGCGACGAAAAGGGTTTGTCCGTCTTGGGTAACTTCGGCGCTTCGATGTAATCCATGCGCCAGTAAGCGTGGAGCTGCTGCATTTCGGTAAGAGCGCAGAAAAAGAAGTCGGCCTCCCAAAGTCAAAACTCCTGCTTGGCCCCCCGGGGATCATTTGGGGCGGTCCATTCGAAGCCGCGGTGCATCCATTCTGTGGAATAGCGCTCAAGTGCCTTTGATTCAGTTGAATGCTCAAGGATTGATCGGTTCGCCGCGACACCTGCCACGGTTCGGCCAAAAGAGCCCTTGATCCCTCTCCCGAACCGAAAAACAAGGTTGGCTGGCCACGGAAAACCCTCTGATCTGATCGCCAAACCTATGACACTCCTTCCTCAGAATCGTCGCCGCGTGGCGATCACCGGTTTGGGCGCCGTATCTCCCGTTGGAAATTCGGCCGCGGATACCTGGGCCGCTCTCCTCGCGGGACGCAGCGGCATCGGAAAGATCACCCGCTTCGATCCGACCGGCTGCCCGGTGCAGATCGCCGGCGAGGTCAAGGGCTTCGACCCGTCCGCGGCGCTTCCGCATCCGCTCTACCCACGGGGATCGGCGGGAGATCCGGTGACCTGCATCCTGCCGCCGAAGGAGGTCAAGAAATTCGGACGTTTCACGCATCTCGGCCTGGGCGCCGCGCTCGAGGCCTATGCCGATTCAGGGCTCGACGGCCATCGCGCCGCGATAGCGCCGGAGCGCATCGGCGTGAATCTCGGCGTCGGCATGGGCGGCTTGCCGGAAACGCTGGCGATGCACGACACCCTGAAGACAGGCGGTTACCGGCGCATCTCGGCCTTCTATATCCTCCAGACCGCGCCCAACATCCTCGCGGGTCAGCTCGCCATCCTCCTCAATCTAAAGGGCGCCAACTTCAGCGTCGCCTCCGCCTGTGCCACCAGCGGGCACGCTCTGGGCGAGGCGGCACGTTCAATTCAGCGCGGTGAAGCCGACGTCGTGATCGCCGGCGGCGCGGAAGCGGTGGTCACCGACCTCGCCATCGGCGCATTTGCCCAGATGCGCGCTCTGTCGACGCGCAACGAGGAACCGGAAAAGGCGTCGCGGCCCTACGACAAGGATCGCGACGGATTCGTCCTTTCCGAGGGGGCCGTCGTGTTCGTGCTCGAGGAGCTGGAACACGCGAAGAAACGCGGGGCCCGCATTTACGCAGAACTTTCGGGCTACGGTGCCACCGCCGACGCCCACCACATTTCGATGCTCGCACCCGAGGCCGAAGGGTCCCAGCGCGCGATGCGCCTGGCGCTCGGCGACGCGGGGATCAGCGCGTCCCAGGTGGGATACGTCTCCGCCCATGCCACGTCCACGCCCGGCGGCGATGGCGAAGAAGCGGGCGCGATCGCCGCAGTGTTCGCCGACGTGAAAAATTCTCTGCACGTCAGCGGCGTGAAATCGATGACCGGCCACCTCCTCGGTGCGGCGGGCGCCATGGGAGCCTTCGCTGCGGTCCGTTCGATCCACGATGGACTCATCCCTCCCACGATCAACCTCGACGAGATCGATCCGGAGTGCGCCGCGCTCGGGCTGAATTTCACTCCGAACAAGGCGGTGACCAAACGCGTGGACTACGCGCTGGCCAACAGCTTTGGCTTTGGAGGCACCAACGCCTCGCTGGTCTTCGGCCGACTCTGAAGTCCGGCCACTTCGTTGCTGCGAGGCGCGCGTCCGGTCCGTTAATCGGAATCCGGACCGCGCGCAGTCGCAGTCGGGGCGATTACTGCGAGAAGCGGATCGGGATCGTCACCGTGCAGGGGACGCCTGAACCACCGCGCATCGCGGGCTTGAAGTGCCACTTGGCCTTCACGCAGTCGACGGCGCTCTGCTCGAAGCGGGCATCCGTGGACTTCACCGCCTGGACGTGGGTCACGTTCCCCTGGCCGTCGATCGACACGCGGAGGATGACAATCCCCTCGACGTGTTTCGCGGCGAGGTCGGCCGGATAGGCGGGCATCGCCGTGCGATCCGGCGAAGGCAGTTGGTCGAAGCCCTGTGCGGCGCGGGTCGCCGGCAGCGTGGCGCAGGCGAGCAGGGCAGCCAGGAGGAACGAACTGAAGCGATTCATGGGGCGGTCAGGCTGCAGGCCGCGGGCAGGCAGCGCAAGACTGCCTGTTTCAGTTACATTAGGGTAAATCCCCTGTATCCGTCCCGCCAGGATGCCAGAATCAGCTTCCTGGGGCCCATTTGAACACGGTCGTGCTGGTCGGTGGGAGCGTGATCACCACCGAGTAGGGCATCCCGTCGCTGGGGACCTCCTGCGCCATGCGCCCGCCCTCGTTTCCGAGTCCGGAGCCGCCGTAGTATTGGGAATTCGTGTTGATGAGCTCGCGCCAGAATCCGAGGCGAGGCACTCCGACCCGATAGCCTTCCCGAGCGACTGGCGTGTAGTTGCCCACCACCGCCAGGAAGCCCGACTCGGACGCGTCCGTGCGCAGGTAGGAAATCACGCTTCGGTCGCCGTCGTTGCCGTTGATCCAGCGGAAACCCCGCGAATCGAGGTCGTGACTCCCGAGCAGCGGCTCCTCCCGGTACAGGCGGTTGAGGTCGCGCACGAGCTGGCGGATGCCCTGATGATCCAGGTACTGGAGCAGGTGCCAATCGAGGCTTCCCGCGTAGTTCCATTCGGCGCTCTGTCCGAATTCGCCGCCCATGAAGAGCAGCTTCTTGCCGGGCCATGCCCACATGTGGCCGAACAGGGCGCGCAGGTTGGCCGCCTTGTCGGGAATGTGCCACGCACCCATCTTGAGGAGGAGCGACGCCTTCCCGTGGACCACCTCGTCGTGCGAGAGGGCCGTGATGAAGTTTTCCGAAAACTGGTAAAGCGCGCCGAACGTGAGGTCGTTGTGGTGCCACTTGCGGTGGATCGGATCCTTCGAGAAATAGCGGAGGTTGTCGTGCATCCACCCCATGTTCCACTTGAAGTCGAAGCCCAAGCCACCCTGCGAGGTGGGCTTGGTCACACCGGCAAACGCAGTCGACTCCTCGGCGACCATGAGCGCGCCGGGATAGTACTGGTGCACGAGGTCGTTCGTCTGCTTCAGGAACTCGATCGCCTCAAGATTCTCGCGGCCGCCGAACTTGTTCGGGATCCACTCGCCGTCCTTGCGCGAGTAGTCGAGGTACAGCATGGATGCCACGGCATCCACGCGCAGGCCGTCGATATGGTAGCGTT
>JAJXYI010000353.1 GCA_021780625.1 bacterium
AGCCCGATGCCGCCGCCGCCCGCGGACGAACCGCCCGCGGCGCTCCCCGAGCCGACCGCTTCTCCGCGGACCCCGCGACCCGCCGCCGCCGCACCGCTGCGCCTCCCTCCGCCCCCCGAAGTGCGCCTGCCCGAGGGCGACAAGGCCACGCGCTGGGCCTGGCTGCGAGACACCGTGCTCGCGGACCGCGTCTGCCAGGAGAACGTGCGGCCCGGGAAACAGGTGGTGTTCGGCGTCGGCAGCCTCGACGCGACAATCTTCTTCGTGGGCGAGGCCCCGGGGGCGGAGGAGGAGATGCGCGGAGAACCCTTTGTCGGACCGGCAGGACAGCTGCTCACCCGCATGATCGGGGCGATGGGTCTTTCCCGGGAGACCGTTTACATCGGAAACATCATGAACTGGCGCCCCGCCCTCCCGACCGCCCCTGGCTCGGAACAGCGGGGAAACCGCGAGCCCACCGAGGAGGAGATGGCCTACTGCCTGCCCTACCTTCGAGCGCAGCTCGCCGTCGTCCAGCCCCGCGTCGTCGTCGCGCTCGGCGCCACCGCCGCCCGGGGCCTGCTCGGCGCATCAACCTTTCGCACGCTCGGAGAGGTCCGGGGCCGCTGGCACGATGCCCTCGGCGTCCCGCTCATGGTCAGCTACCATCCGAGTTACCTGTTGCGCAAGGAGGCGGAGTCCAAGGCATCGGAGCGCAAGGCCAAGCGCGCCGCCTGGGAGGACCTGCTGAAGGTGATGGAGCGCACGGGCATGCCGATCTCGGACAAGCAGCGCGGCTACTTCCTCTGAGGGCCGCGGCGGGCGTACCCGCGTAGTGGATGCGCACGCATTCGCGGGAGGGGTCGCAACGGCCCCTTTTGTTTTGTAAAAACCGATTTAATCGAAAGGATGCGGGACCATCCCTACCGCCCGTTTCGGGCTTCCTAACGCGAATTCAGAACCGTGCACGTTCCACGACATTTCCTGGTGCTCGCAGGCCTGCTGCTCGTCGTCCCCGGCCGCATCCTGGCCAAGTCCTCCGACTCTCCGGTCGATTACGAGGTCCTGCGCTATCGTGCAAAAATGCTCGCCGCTTCGGCCTACTCGGAACCGCCCTCCCGCGTGCCCGCCTGGCTGCTCGCACCCAAGTTCACCTACGACGACTACCGCAGGATTGTCTTCGACCAGGGCCACTCGTGGTGGCTGCGCGAGAGGCTTCCGTTCCAGCTTCAGTTCTTCCATCCGGGTTTCATCTACAGCAAGACCGTCCAGTTGCACGAACTGCAGGGCAACCGCGCCACGCCGATCCCGTTCGACCGCGATTTCTTCGACTACGGAGGCATGCATCTCGCGGGCCCGATCCCCTCGGACGTCGGTTACTCGGGCTTCCGGATCGAGTACCCGCTCAACACCCCGCGGAAGATGGACGAGCTCGCGGTCTTCCAGGGCGCGAGCTACTTCCGCGCGCTGTGCACGGGTGCGGTGTACGGGCTGTCCGCGCGCGGCATCGCGGTCGACACCGTCGACGCCAACGGCGAGGAATTCCCCGACTTCACCGATTTCTGGATACGCCGCCCCTCCGTCGACGCGAAGGAGATCACCGTGTACGCGCTGCTCGACGGCCCCAGCATCACGGGCGCCTACCGGTTCGACATCCGCCCCGGCGACGACACCGTCATGCACGTCAGGTGCACGCTCTTCCTCCGCAAGCCCGTGAAGGTCCTCGGAATCGCCCCGCTCACCAGCATGTACTGGCACGGCGAAAACTCGGAGGGCTGCACCGACGACTACCGTCCCGAGGTGCACGACTCGGACGGGCTGATGATCGCGCACGGCGGCGGCGAGTGGCTGTGGCGGCCCCTGGAGGATCCGAAGCGCGTCACCACGGCCAGCTTCGCCGACCAGAATCCGAAGGGCTTCGGCCTGCTCCAGCGCGACCGCGCGTTCTCGAGCTACGAGGATCTCGAGGCCAACTACAACCTCCGCCCGAGCGCCTGGGTCGAGCCCATCGGAAACTGGGGCAAGGGCTGCGTGCGGCTCGTGGAGATCCCGACCCCCGACGAGACCAACGACAACATCGTCGCCTTCTGGCAGCCGGACACGCTCCCCGCGCCCGGTGAGCCGATCGAGTTCGAATACCGGCTGCACTGGTTCCTCAAGGGCATCAATCCGCCCGCCGGCTACACTATCGCCACGCGCATGGGCCGCTCCCGCACCCACGAGACCGACCTCGAGCGGTTCATCGTCGATTTCGACGGCCCCTACCTGCACAACCAGCCCGACGACCCGTCCATCAAGGCTGCGGTGTCAGTCGGCGCCGGAGCAACCCTCGTCAGCCAGACCGTCCAGAAAAACCACTACAACGGCTCCTGGCGCGTGTCCTTCGCGGTCCGACCCGACGGCAGCGGGCGACCGGTTGAGCTGCGCTGTTTTCTGCAAAAGCCCCCGCACGTTCTCACCGAAACATGGAGCTACCGCTGGACCCCCTGAGTTCGTTCCGGCCGAGCACCGGGACACTTGAGCAGTGGAACGCGGCCTACGTCCGGGTGGAGGACTACCTCCGCGCCCACCGCATCCACAACCGGCTCCACCAGAGCCGGCTGATCCTCCGCATTCTCGAGAAGGCGGCGCGCCGCCACGCCCAGACGCCCTCGGCCGACCCCACGCGCCTCGCCGCGGAGGAGACGGAACGCGAGATGGACGCCTGGTTTGGCCAGGTGCTCGGCGAGGCCGACCGGCCCCACGAACGCATCGCGATCGACGGCCGCGTGGCCCTGCTGCTCTCGGACGGACCCGAGCGCTGGCCCTACGCGTTTCTCGACAACGACAGCGTGCCCCCCGATTTCGCCGACTCGATGCGTGAGAGCTCCATCCGTGCGGGCCCGGACCTCGCCGTGTCCAACATGGTCCCCCGCCCCATCGACCTCGGCCGCCTGAGCGAGGCCGCGGGCGAAACCCTCGAGCGTTTCGAACGCTACCCCTTCCTGCGCATGCTCTCGCTGTGGGCCGTGTTCATCGCCGCCCTGGCGACGATCTTCTACCTCACGCGCTGACCCTCCCGCACTCCGGCCATGGCTCCCCGCTTCGACTCGATCAAGATCGACCCGCGCACCTTGAACCGGCGCCGGTTCATGTTTTTCTCGAGCGTGTTCGTGCTCACGAGCCTGGCCACCTGGGTGATGGCCGACCTGCTCTGGCGCAACGGAATCACCGCCGTCGAGTTCGTCATCTTCATCCTCTTCATCATCCTCTTCGCCCACATCGCGGTCGGGTTCTGCACCGCCATGTTCGGCTTCTACGTGATCAACCGCGGCGGCGACCGCAACCGCATCATCCGGAGCGTCGACTGGTCCAAGGACCAGCCCCTCGCCAGCACCGCCGTCATCCTTCCCGTGTTCAACGAGGACGTGTCGCGCGTGTTCGAGGGCCTGCGCGTGATCTTCCGCTCCGTCCAGGAGACCGGGAAGCTGGAGCATTTCGACTTCTTCATCCTGAGCGACTCCAACCAGCCCAACCAGTGGATCCAGGAGGAGGTCGCCTGGGTGGAGCTGTGCAAGCAGGTGCGCGGCTTCGGAAAGATTTTTTACCGGAAGCGCCGCCAGTCCATCAACAAGAAGGCCGGCAACGTCGCCGACTTCCTCCGCCGCTGGGGGCGCAACTACCGGTACATGGTCGTGCTCGACGCCGACTCGATCATGACGGGCCGCGCGCTGGTGCAGATGGTCGCGATGATGGAGGCGAATCCAAACGTCGGCATCCTGCAGACCGCTCCGCGCATCGTCCGCGGTGAAACGCTCTACGCGCGTCTCCAGTCCTTCGCGAACAGCCTCTACAGCCCGCTCTTCCTGGCCGGATTGAACTTCTGGCAGCAGCACGACGGCAACTACTGGGGGCACAACGCGATCATCCGCGTGCAGCCCTTCATGGACCACTGCGCGCTGCCCGACCTGCCCGGAAGCGAACCGTTCGGCGGACGCATCCTCTCACATGATTTCGTGGAGGCCGCCCTCATGCGCAAGGCAGGCTGGGCCGTGTGGCTCGTCCCCGAGATCGAGACCAGCTACGAGGAGGGCCCGCCCACGCTCATCGACAGCGCCAAGCGCGACCGACGCTGGTGCCAGGGCAACCTCCAGCACACGTGGCTGCTCACCGCCCGCGGCTTCAAGCCCGCCAACCGTTTCCACCTGCTCATGGGCGTGATGGCCTACGTCTCCTCGCCGCTGTGGCTCCTGTTCCTGATCATGAGCACGGTGCGGATGTTCGCGGTCGCCTCCCGCGGCGGCTTCACGGCCCGGCCCCAGGACGTGACCTCGATCCTCGGAATGACCATTCACATCCCGCAGGCACTGTTCCTGTTCATCCTCACGATGCTGATGCTCTTTTTGCCCAAGCTCGTGGGTCTGATCAGATCGGAA
>JAJXYI010000371.1 GCA_021780625.1 bacterium
CGAAGCGCCTGAGCGCGGACGTCATCTCGTTCGACGCGGCGAGCTCGAGCACCACGAAGGGCGAGACGCTGCGCGACACCGCGGAGAACATCCAGGCTCTCAACGCGGACATGATCGTGATCCGTCATGCCTGCTCCGGCTCGCCGCTGTACCTCTCCCGAATCCTCGACATCCCGGTGATCAACGCTGGCGACGGCGCGCATGAGCATCCCTCGCAGGGTCTGCTCGACACCTTCACGATGAAGGAGCACCTCGGCGACCTGCGCGGCCGCAAGGTCGTCATCCTGGGCGACATTCTCTTCAGCCGCGTGGCGCGCTCCAACATCCACGCCCTCTCGAAGATGGGCGCGGCCGTCACGCTCGTCGGCCCCTCGACGCTGGTGCCACACGCGTTCACCGCCATGGGCGTCACGGTCTCCCACGACCTGAAGTCCGCGCTCGCCGACGCCGAGGTGGTGATGCTCCTGCGCATCCAGCACGAGCGTCAGGCGACCAACCCCTTCCCTTCGATCGGCGAGTACACGAGCATGTTCGGCCTGAACAAAACGCGCGCCTCGTGGCTCAACCCGAAGTCGATCATCATGCATCCGGGCCCAATCAACCGAGGCGTGGAGATCGATGCGGACCTCGCCGATGGCGAGCGCAGCGTGATCCTTGAGCAGGTGACCAACGGCATCGCGGTCCGCATGGCCATCCTCTACCTCTGCTCCGGCGGCCAGCCCGAACACGTCCTGCCCTCCAGCGAGTGAGCTCAAAAGGGATTGGCCACAAGAAACACTCACTCAACAAACCATTGAACAGAAGGAAACGAAGGTAACGAAGCGGGTTCAGCTAAGCTTGGTCGAGGCCTATGGCTACAGCTAGACCGACCAAACATTCCGACCCAAGACTCCAGTTCTGCAATCCGGATACCAACCACCCTTCAACGCTTCTTCACCTTCTGTTCAAAGCCTCCCCTCCCTTTTTTCCCATGCCCGCACTCTGGATCTCCAAAGCTCGTGTGATCGATCCCGCCAGCAAGCGCGACGCGATCGGCGACCTGTTCATCGTCGACGGCAAATTCGTGCCCTCCCTCTCCGCCGCAGCCAAGAAGCGCGCGAAGAAGATCGACGGCTCAGGCCTCGTCGCCTGTCCCGGACTCGTCGATCCGCACGTGCACTTCCGCGAACCGGGCCAGACGCACAAGGAAACCATCGCCACCGGCTCGCGCGCCGCAGCCGCGGGCGGGTTCACCACCGTCGTCTGCATGCCCAACACCTCGCCCACGGCCGACAGCGCGGGCACCATCCAATTCATCAAGGACGTCATCGAGCGCGACGCTGTCGTGAAAGTCCTGCCCACCGGCTGCATCACCATCGGCCAAAAGGGCCAGACGCTCGCCCCCATCGGCACGCTCAAGCGCGCCGGGGTCGTCGCCATCACCGACGACGGCGACTGCGTCCAGAGCAACGAGATGATGCGCCGCGCCGTCGAATACGCGAAGATGTTCGACCTGCCGGTCATGGACCACTGCCAGGACCAGTCGATGACCCAGGGCGCCGTCATGAACGAGGGCGTGATGTCCGTGAAACTCGGCCTGCGCGGCTGGCCCAACGCCGCCGAGGACATCATCGTCTCGCGCAACGTCATCCTCTCCACCTACACCGGCGCGCACATCCACATGCAGCACATCTCGTCGCGCAACTCGGTCGAAATCCTGCGCCGCGCGAAGTCCCGTGGCGTGCGGGTGACCGCCGAGGCCACGCCGCACCACATCGCGCTGACCGACTCCGCGATCGCGGGCTACGACACGCACTACAAGATGAACCCGCCGCTGCGCACCGAGGAGGACCGGCTCGAGATCATCGAGGGCCTTCGCGACGGCACGCTGGACTGCATGGCGACCGACCACGCGCCGCACACCAACTACGAGAAAGACCGCGAGTTCGATTTCGCCCCCAACGGTATCCTCGGCCTGGAGACCGCCCTTCCGATCACGCTGCAGGTGCTCGTCCGCGACAGCCGGTTCAAGCTGGCACGCGCGATCGACCTGATGACGCACAAGCCGGCAACGATCTTCAACCTGGCCGGCGGCACGCTCGCCGACGGCGCCGCGGGCGACGTCTGCCTGTTCGATCCCGACGAAGAGTGGGTGTACGACGCGAAGAACGGCTTCAGCAAGTCGAGCAATTCCCCCTGGCATGGGCACACGCTGAAGGGCCGCGTCAAGGCCACCATCGTCGACGGCCGCGTCGTGTTCGACGGCAGGCGCATCACCGTCGACTGAGCGCAGGCCCATGGAGTCCACCGCCCTCACCCTGGGAGTCCTGATTGTCGAGTCGCTTCCGGGGCTGATCCTCATCTGGAACCGCCACCTGTGCGCAGCCGCGCGCGGCCGCCGTACGGCACCCGCCCTGGAGACGTGGGACATCGGCGCGTACGACATCGCGCTGCTGCTGTGGATGGTGGTCATGGGCGGGTACATCCTGCAGGTGCTGCTCGTCACCGTCCTATCGAGCACCTCGCTCGCCGTCGTGACGCGCGACGTGGTCGCGGGCGTGGGTTTCCAGTTCGGCATGCTCGGCGCGGTGCTCGGGTTCGCGCGCCTGTCCGAGCGCGGCCGCGGCTACTCGATGCCCAAGCGGGGCTTCGTGCGCGAGGGACTCGAGACCTTCCTGAAGGTCCTGCCCGCGATATTCCTGACCGGCATCGTCTGGAGCTTCCTGGCGGCGCGGATGGGCGTGAACCTGAACCAGCAGGAGCTCGTGGCCCTGTTTCGGAAATCGAATTCGCCCTTTCTGCTGGGCACCTTGGTGACGATGGCGGTCGTCATCGCACCCGTCACCGAGGAGCTGGTGTTCCGCGCCGGCCTCTTCCGCTACCTCCGGCGCCAGCCTCCGCTGAGCGTGATCTTCGTGGCGGTCATCGGCTGCGCCACTGCGTTCCTGTGTTTCGACGGACTACTCAAAATCAGCAGGCACGCCACACGCGCGGGAGCGGTCGAAGGCGTGTGGGGGCTGGCGGTTGCGCTGGGAGCCTTCCTGCTCTGGCTGAGCCCGACGGTGAAGCGGTTCATCGCGCGCCCGACGCCGCGCTGGCTCGCCGTGCTGCTTCCGGCCGTGGTGTTCGCGGCGCTCCACGCCAACCTCGCGAGCTTTCCGCAGCTGGTCGTTCTCGGCATCATCTTCTCCCTCGCCTACGAGCGCACCGGCAACATTGCGGTGCCGATGCTCGCCCACGCGCTGTTCAACCTGAACACGATCGTGCTGCTGTTCGCGGGGATCAATTCCTGAGCCGCTGAAAAGAAGCGAGGAGCCTGTTCGACTTCGCTCAGGGCAGACGGAAAGCGGGATTGGGTCGAACAGAAGCCAACGAAGAAAACGAAGTACGGTCAGGTTATTCCGGAATTTGAGAGCAGCGAATCGTCCACCTCTCGGGCGACAGTAACTGGGCCTTCGATCCCGCATTTGCCGGCTCGGTCTTCGTGACCTTCGGTTCCTCCTGTTCCTGCATTCTACCGGATTTGGACTTCCGCCAAGCATCGCAGCGACCGCGGCTTCCACCGCTGACTCGAAGGGCGCGAGTCGAGACTCGCGTCCGAAAGCGGAGCCGAGGCTCCGCACTCCAAAAAAGGAAGGGTCAGGGGCTGCCAGGCACTCGGTTTTCGGCCTCTGCGTCCTCAGTGTCTCCGTGGTTCAAATACGGCCATCAGGTTAGGTCGGTCAGCGCCGGTACGCCAGCCCGGCCAGCGCTTCGCGCAGCGAGGCGAGTGCCTCGGACCAGGTGCCCGGGGCGGCCTGGCGGAAGAGACGGACGCTCGGGTACCAAGGCGAGTCGCTCCGGCGCAGGAGCCAGCGCCAGTCCGGATAATACGGGAGCAGCACGAAGGTCGGCCGCCCGAGCGCACCCGAGAGATGAGCGACGGACGTATCCACCGTCACCACGACATCCATCGCCGCCACCGCCGCCGCGGTCTGGGAAAAGTCGGTGAGCTGCGGCGACAACTCGCGAACCGCGGAGCCTGCCGCCAGCGTTGCGCGATCCGCGGCGGACACCTCCTTCTGCACCAGGAAGACCGAGGTCCCGAGGCCGGCGAACACCGGCTCGAGCGCTGCGAGCGGGATCGACCGGTTGTGGTCGTTCTTATGGTTCGGATTCCCCGAGGCGACGAGCCCGACCCTAAGTCCCGGCGCGTCCGCCACGCGCGCAGCCCAGGCCGACGCCAGCGCCGGGTCGGGCCAGAGGTAGGCCGCCGGCGCGGGCACCGACCCCAGGTCCATCCCCAGGTGCAGGGGCAGGCTCAGCATCGGACAATAATAGTCCCAGGCCGGCGGATACTGCTTCGTCGCGACGACCGTGACGCGCGGATCCATCGACCGCGCGAGTTCGAGCAGCGGCGGCTGCA
>JAJXYI010000150.1 GCA_021780625.1 bacterium
AGGTGAAGTCGCCGTCCATGCCGACGCTGGGGTTGCGGCCGGTGTTGCAGGCCCAGAGGTTGTCAATGAAGGTGCTGTTGTGGCCTCCGATGGTGGAGCCGAAGGCGTGGTGGTAGATGTTCAGGCCCTCGGAGGAGATGGAGTTCTGGATCGTGATGTTGACCGTCGGGAGCTTCAGCTCGCGAGAGGAGCCGGGCGGGGCGTACATGTGGCGGTACATCGAGAGGTTCTCGTCGAGGCCCCAGGAGGCGGAGACGTGATCCACGATGATGTTGCCGACCGGGTTTCCGCCGAGGGCGTCGTCGCGGTTGCCGACCCAGGTGGCTCCGCGGCGGAAGCGCATGTAACGGATGATGACGTCGTGGGTATTGACCTCGACGGTGTTGCCCGCGATGCAGACGCCGTCACCGGGAGCGGTGTTGCCCGCGATGGTGATGTAGGGCGCGCGGATATAGAGGGGGGACTTCAGGCGGATGATGCCGGCGACGTTGAAGACGACGATGCGCGGGCCGCCGGCCTCGCAGGCGGCGCGGAAGGAGCCGGGGCCGTCGTCATTGAGGTTGGTGACCTCAAAGACCCTGCCGCCGCGTCCGCCGAATGAATACATGCCGCCGCCCCAGGCGCCGGGGAAGGCGGGGATCTTCGCCTGGGGAAGGTCGGAGGGCTTTGCGGCGCCGGGAATGTAGGGTTTCCCCTTCGCCTCCCAGGCGCGGATTTCGGGCATGGCCTTGGCGAAGGCCTGGTCGGAGTGGAGGGTCCAGCCAGCCTGGAGATCGCGGGCCTCGGCCTTGATGTCGTCGGAGACGTACGGATACTGTGCGTGCGCGACGGAGACGCCCGCGATCGCGAGCAGCGAGAACGAAAGAAGGGAGGTCAGGAGGCGGGGGCTCATGGGCGGAGACGCACGGAGGGGACGGGCTCAGTGCTTGTGCTTGGAGAACAGCCGCTGTTCGGCGGCCTTCAGGTCGTAGCCCTGCTTTGTCAGGTAAATATTGATACGGCCCTTGTATTTGCCGAACCAGGCGTGCTTGGCCTTGGAGGTGCCGGCGTCCATGGCGTGTTCGCGGGCCTCGACGAGCCAGGCGTGGATCTGGGTCTTCTGTTCGGGGGTGAGCGTGGGAAGCATCTCCTGATAGACGCGGTAGGTGACCTCGACAACGTGGTAAGTCATGCCGTCCTTGACGGCGTCGATCTGTTCGGGCGTGAGTTCGGCGCCGAGGCGCGCGAGGTAGGCGCCGTGAAGCTTGTCGGTCGCGGCGTTTTGGGCAGCGAGGGCGGCGGCCTTGGCGTGGGCGAAGGCCTTCTTGTCGTGGTGGTCCTCGGACTTTGCGGATTTGAGCGCGTCGTCGTAGGCGGCCTGGATGAGGCCGAGATCGTAATATTGCCTGGCGATGATGTCGCTGACGCGTGCGGTCTTCGCGGCATCTCCAAGGTGGAGGTCCTTCGCGATCTTCTCGGCCCGCTTGACCTGGAACTCCGCGGGGCCGGCGGCCTGCGCCGTGGAGGCGGCGGCGGGTGGGACGGTCTGGGCGGGCAGACTCGTCGCGATTACGGCGGAGGAGAGTAGTGACAGGAGAAGGGCGGAGCGCGGAGACATGGTTGGCGTGATGACGGAGGGCGGATGTCGGAAGTCGGAGGACAGAAGTCAGAGGTCAGAGGACGGAGGTCGGAAGGCGGAGGGCGGAGGTTGGAAATCGGATGTCGGAGATCGGAGGACTGAAGTCGGTGGGGGCAAAGTCTGACATCCAATCGGTGACTGCTGGCGTCTGATCTCTGTGTCCTCCGTGTCTCTGTGGTTCAGACTCTTCCGGGTTATGAATTAGTGAACGAAGCGGGGCGAAAAAGAGGCCCGGACGGGTGGTCCGCCGGGCCTCTGGTGCAGACGGAACTATCTGGCAGTAATCAGAACTGTGCGTTGAGACCGACGGTCCAGGTCACGCCGAAGCGGCGGAGGTCGTAGGTCTTGGCGTAAGCCGGGAGCAGGTTCTGGTCATCCTGAAGGACGATCTTGCGCTCGGCGTTGAAGACGTCGCGACCACTGATGAAGACCGAGTAGTGTTTCTTGAAGCGATACTCGGCTTCGACGTCGATGCGGGTCTCGGCCGGCTGCATCTGGCGAAGGACGTCGCCGTTCGCCAGCGTTGTGCGTGAGATCTCATTGCGGTTGCGGTAGGTGCCACGGATCTGGGCCGAGAAGTGGTCGGTCGAGAACTGGAGTCCGGCGCTTCCGAAGTGGTTTGCGCGGAGGGTGATGGTGCTCACGGTCGGCGTGATCGTGACCGTGGAACCATCGGGCGTGGTGACCGTCTGGGGCGTCGGAGCCGAGGGCGTCCCCAAACTGTTGACCGTATAGGTGGCGAAGGCCTGGAAGTGGCTACCCCAGCCGCCGAGGAAAGCGAAGTTTTGCTGGGCTGAGAGTTCGACGCCGCTGGTCTTTTGTTTGGTCGAGCTGTTTGCCGAGGTTGCGATCGTCCAGTCCTGGTAGGCTGTCGGATCGAGTCCGATGGCGTTCATGATGGTCGCGAACAGCGGGTCGTTGGAGTAGGTCGTGTAGGTCTGGACCTGATTCGTGACCGACTTCATGTAGTAATCGATCGAGAGCTTGCCGCCGCTGTCGGTGTAGTACGAGGTCTGGAAATCCCAGTTGTCGGAGATTTCCGGCTGGAGGGCGGGATTGGCGACCTTGATTTGGCCCAAGGTGCCGTCGGAGGCGGGCGTGTTGTATTCGTTGATGGTGAAGGCGCCGTTGCCGGAGAGGATACCTTGGGTGGAGTCTTCGAGGCTGGGTAAGCCAAAGGAACGTGACCATGCGACCTGGACGATGATCTTCTTGGTAACCTTGAAAGCCGTGCTCAGGCTGGGCGAGGCTTTGCCGTGGACGCGTTCGTCGATCGGATGATTGGCGACGAG
Organism: bacterium; assembly: GCA_021780625.1. Next base: position 2,911 of record JAJXYI010000150.1, read on the forward strand.
ATAGCGTTGCGCCGATGCCACGGAGGTCTTGTACGATCCCAAGAGCTGGTTCGGATAGACGACACCTGCAGCGCTCATGCGAGAGAGGAGGGCCGGATCGCTCAGAAAGTCGGTGATCACGGTCGTGGTCCCGTCTGCGTTGATGCGGGTCATCTTGCTCCCGTCAAACGTCACACCGCCCTGATAATATTGATCCCTGTAGAGGGTGCCGTTCGGGTTCACCGCATAGTTCCACTTGGAGTTGGTGTAGGGCCCGCGACCTTCGCGCTTCTGGTTTTCGATGCGGGCGCCGCCAACAAACGTCAGGCGATTGTGGAAGAAGCTGCCGGTGAGCATCCCATAATAGGCATCCTTGGTGATGGTGATCGATTTCTGCTGATTGGCCCAACTGTTGTAATTGCCAACCCCATCGGACCCGTCCGTAGGTGCGTAGAACAGATCTTGGGACTGGTTGAGCTGGTAGAGTGCGTAGGTGGAGCCCCATTGCTGCGGAGCGAATCCGTAGCCGGGACTCTGGCCGACGTAGTTAGTGTCGAGGATCTGGGCTACGTCGAAGGTCTTTCCAGGATTGAGGTCCAGCTTGTAACCGGTTCCGAGGCCCCACTTCTCATCTTTCTGGGTATCGCGGCGGAAGCCGGTCTTGACGGTCAGCGAGTTGCTGCCGAGCCAAGGGATGAAATCGAGGCTGCGGGCGAGGTTGACCTGATAGAGGCCGACCGTATCGCGATTGTTGGCATCACCCTGCTGTGCGTAGAGGTTTGAGATCTTCCAGTTCTCAAGCTGGGTGAAATCGAGCGGACCGCCCCCGGAGGATGTCCGAGCGAAAACCTGAACAGACTTCGGGATGCCGTTGACGATGTTGTTAAACGTGATCTGCCCAGGGTTTGCCTGGAGATCGAGTTCAGAGTAATGCCCGTTTTCCACATCTGCGTAGCGGCCATTCGAGATGGAAAGACTTCCGGATGCATCGATATCCCAGCCGCTCTTGTCGAAATTGTATTTCAGGTAACCGCTCTTCGTGCTGCCGATCTTGTCAAGGGTTACCACACGCATGTTCAAATTGCTGTTGGCGACCGATCCGGTGGTGTAAGTCCCTCCCCAATCGGAGCCGGCAGCGATAGTTGGGCGGATGTCGAGGCTTCGGTCCGCTTCGGTGCTGTTGTAAGTGCTATATTGGAAGTTCGCAGTCAGCTTTTGCGCGGGCGATGGTTTCCAGTCGAACTTGATGTTACCCGAGGTCTGATCGACCATGCGCGGCGTATTGGTAATCACGAAACGGTTGAGCACCGGGTTGGATATGGAGGCGACTCCTTGAGAGTTCGTGTACTTGGAGTTGATGCCGGTGTAAGCCCAGTAGGGCTGTGCGCGGTAGGTCTGGTCGAATTCGCGTTGAGCCATCCCTGTGATGGTGAACCCAAAATTCTTGGTGACCGGGTAGGCGACACTGAAGTTGATTCCGGGAGTGACTTTGTAAGTCTTCTTGTTCACGGGACCGACGGTCTTGCTGAGCGAACGGTCGAGCGAATTGAAGTTGAAGAGCAACTGGTAGCTGTAGGTGGGCTTTGCGTATTCGAAGGCGCTCTTGGTGATCAGGTTGACCTGGCCGCCGATCGAGTTGTTGGGCATGTCCGGCGTTGCGACCTTAATCAGCTCGACGCGCGAAGCGTTATTGATCGAGAGCATGTCGAGGCCTACCTGATTGGTGAGGCTGCCGGGGGTCGAATTCGAGACGGGCATTCCGTCGATCAGGACAGCGGTATCCTCGGGCCCGAAACCGCGGACAGAGACACCGGAGGCGGTATTGTCCGAGTAACCGCTCTGGGCGCCACCGTAGGCACCGTAGTCGACCTGGACGCCGGGGAGGAACTTGACGAGTTCACCGACGTTTCCGCTCGGGATGACGCCGAACGATTTTACGGAGATGACGTCCTTGATGTTGATGGAATTCTTTTCCTCGTTAATCGCGATCTGGGCGGCGTTCTTGAAGCGGTTGGCCGCGACCGTGTAGGGGTCGAGCATGATCGTGCCGTTCGAGGAGCGCTTCACCTTGTCGGCGTTCATCGTGAGGTCGACGTTGGCGGTGCCACCCGGAGCGAGGTCGACCTCGGTGGTCAACGTCTTGATGCCGGTATAGGTGACCTCGATCTTGTCCGAGCCCGACGGGACATTGTTGATCGTATAAAATCCGGAATTGTCCGTGTAGGCCTCGAGCGAAGTGCCCTTGATCGTGACGTGGGCGTTCGGAAGATAGAGGCCGTTCTCCGCATCGAGCACACGGCCCTGAACGGTGCCGGTGGCCGCGGCGGGGGCGGCATTCGCAGCCACTGCGGCAGCCACGACGATTGTACTGAAGGCGAGTTTGGTCAGCTGACTTAGCGAATGGGTGTATCCGGCCCGTGGTCCTGTCTTGGTGTGCATAGGGTGTGCAGAGGGTTGGGGGTTGGAGCGAAGAGTGGGTACTCCGCCGTTTTGAGGGGTCCTACGTTTTACCATGATACTTTAGGCGTTTCTTCCAGAAATGGGGTCATTTCTGACGGGATCCTAAGTTTGGACGAAGTTGCGCGATTTTGAGGGCGGAGAAACGGGGTCACGGCGACTCGAGCAGACGAACAGGGCCGATCAGGCCGGCCGGAAGCAGGGAGGGAGTGCGGGGCGCGGGGGCGTTGGTCCAAGTCACGGGGCGGGCGGAGCCACCGGCGAGGTGGTCGCCCGCGAGGCGGTTGTTCCAGGTGTTGGTGACCTGAAGATCCAAGGAGTTTGAACCGGAGTGCACGGCGTGGGTGATGTCCACGCGATAGGGGGCGGTCCAGGCGCAGCCGCAGTCGACACCGTTCACAACGACGCGTGCGATGTCATGAATCGTGCCGAGGTCGAGCCAGATACGTCGCGCTCCCGTCGGGCGTTGAAACGTGGTGTGGTAGGTGGCGGTGCCGGAGAAATAACGCACGCGGGGGTCGGTCGAAGTTGTCCAATCGGCGAGGGCAGGGAATGTGACCACCGAGGCCGGCCCGCCCAAGGCGGGATCGAACTGCACCGACCAGGGGCCGGAGAGGGTTGCGACCAGGCTCGGCTCGGGCAGCGGGGGGAGTGGCTTGTGCGCGCCGCGGAGCACGACGGCGAAGAGCGCGCCGTGGGCGGCGAGCGGGAGAGTGAGGTCGGTGCGGCCCGCGGCCGTCCGGGCGTCGGGAGCGGCATACCGCGCACCGGTGACGGGATCCCAGATCTCGGCGGAGCCGATGCATCGTAGTGAGAGGTGAATCGTCCGACTGAGGTTCTCGGAATTGGAGACGAAATAGAGATCGGCGTCGGGAAGAGTGCGATGCGTCCACTCGACGCCCTCGGCGGGTATTCCCGCGTCATCGGTGGCGATGAAATCGGGCGGCGGGAGAAGCGGGGCGAGGGGGGCGCCTGGTTCGACAACGAGCGGGGCGAGACGCGCCAGCGTGCGTGCGAGCTCGGGAGAAGGGGGCGGTTGTCCCGGAGGGAGGACGAGCGCGTGGTAGCGTGCGCCACCGGGGAGGACGATCCGTCCGTCGTCGAGGCGGGCCAGGCGGATCAGGGCGTCGGGGTTGATCGAGTCGGCGGAGTAGCCGGGCGGGAGGCGCGGGACCTGGCGGGTGGGGAGCAGTGAGCGGGAGGGCAGCTCCTCGCCCGTAAAATAGGCGACGTCGTCCACGGGCCTGCCGAGCTGGAGCAGGGCGGAGCAGCGGGCGATGTAGGCGATCCACGAGTGGGCCTCGGGCCACCAGGTCTGGTCGCGTTGGAAGAAGGTGCCGACGCCGTTGAGCGTAAGGCCGGGCTTCCGGTGGATCCAGGGGTTGTGCACGAACACGTGCAGGACGAGGCGGTTGACGCCGACGCAGAATTCGTGGTCGAGGAGGGGCTTGAGCAGGGCGGGCGTCTCATCCCACTTGATACGCAGTTCGGTGAAGGCCTCGGACTGGGCGATGCGGCGGCCGTAGATATGGGCGCCGGACACGGCGTCGGAGACGTCGGTGGGTTTGTCGTGGCTCGCGCTGCGCAGCCAGAACTCGCCCATCGGAATGTCGACCTGGCTGAACACGCGCAGCGCGTCGCCGGTCATGGTCGGGGCCGTGGCCTCGGCGCTGAACTCGCAGCCGTTGGCGTGGGCCAGCCGGGAGAGCGTGCCGAAAAAACGTTCGGTCAGCAGGTCGGCGAGGGTGAGCCGGACATCGGCGAGGAAGCGTTCCGACTGCGCGGCGCTTCCGACGGGGATGCCGGCAAAGGTGGGCAGGAAGGGGGTCGGGTCGTAGCCGCGACGCCGTTCGAACTCGGCGCGGAAACCAGGCGTCCAGTTCTGGCTCCCTGCCTCCCAGCTATCGACGTGGAAGATCTTCACGACGCGGCGGGAGAGGTCCGGGCCGAGGTGGCTGAGGATTGCACCGAACCAGTGGTTGAACTGGAGCGTGACGGCGGCGGCGTTGAACTTGTCGCACTCGAGGCCCTTGGCGCTCGTGGCGGTTTCGTTCGTGTGTCCGGTGGAGGTGTGGCCGAGACGCAGGATCGTCCACGCGTGGCCCGCGGGCGGAGTCCAGTCGAGGGTGCCGTCGGGGCGGAGGCGGGAGGTGAGATTGAGGATCGAGGCTTGGGGGACGCACAGCGCGTCGGGCAGATCAGCGGCGGACATGCGCGGGCTGATCCGCCAGACGGCGCCGGACTTGCCCGCGTAGCCGGTGATGCGGGGTGCGGAGGAGAGCACGAGCCCGCGCAGGACGAGGCGCGGTTTCCACTTGGCTCCGTCGAGGTCCTCGGCGCCGGGCTCGCTGCCGGCGGGGTCGTAGACGAAGCGGAAGCAGCGCGCGGTGAGCGACGGCAGGCTGAAGGTGTCGTCGGCGCCCCAGTCCTCCCAGCCGTGTCGGGGCGGAGTGAGCTGGAAGGCGGTGTGGAAGTGCACGCCGTCGTCACTGACGTCGATGCGCAGGCGCGTGGCTTGATAGAGGCCCGCGTAGTTGTGGTTCCACTCGCGGATGGCGAGCGAGCGTGCGGTGAACGGGTGGGCAAAATCGTATTGAATCCAGCACGACGCTTTGGACTGAAACTGACTGTGTCCGTCGCCGCCGGAGGCGAGGAATTGGGGTGCGGGTCCGGGGGTGCTGGCGGAGACGCGGACGGGAGCATCGACGGTCGAGACGTTCTCGCCCTGCGGTGAGGGGAAGGCGAGCACGGCGATGTCGCGGTAATAGCCGTCGACGGCTTCCGGTCGCACGAGCGGTGCGCGCATCGGGCGTCCTCCGGGGACGGTGGTCTCGCTCCAGACGACCTTCTGCATGCTGAGGGCGGGCGTGATCCAAGGGCCGCCTGCGGTGGCGAAGCCATCGCCCACGTCGAACGCGAGCTTCAGGCCGAGGCGGTCGGCCCGTAGTGCCGCGTGGTGGATCAAGGACCACCAGCGTGGGGTGAGTGGCAGTGCGAGCGGCGTGTAGATCGGTGGGTTCGAGGGCGCCTCGACGGGCATGAGGTAGGCCCCGGCGACGCCGGCCTGTTTCATCGCGGTGAGATCGGCATCGATGCCCTCTCGGGAGACGGCGCCCTGGAGCCAGTACCAGTAGACCCAGGGGCGGGCCTGGGCGGCCGGGTGGGCGAATTCAGCGGCGGGATCCTGGCTCGCGCGGACGACTGCGGCACCTGCGAGGATCACGAGCAGGGCGGAGAGCCGGCGGGCGGCATGGGTGAAATTGAACCACAGAGACACTTGAGGTCAGAAGTCAGAGGACAGAGGACAGAAGTCAGAGGACAGAGGACAGAGGACAGAGGTCAGAGGTCAGGGGGGCAGCGGTGTGAGGTTCGGCGTAGTGGGTTTCGCAGTTTCAGCCGTGGCCTCTGGGCCTTTGGTTCAATTGGGGTCTGGGAACCTAGTTTCAGGGGGTGACGCTCGCAACCGGGGTGGACGTTCTTCGGGCGGCGAGCTGGGCCTGGATTTCGGGTTCGAGGCGTTCGTAGCGGCCGTAGAAGGCGACGGGGATCATCGCGAGCACGAGGAACAGGGCGGGGAGCCAGACGGCGCCGAGCTGGATACCCATGAGGGCGGAGGCGGACTGGACGGTGTTGGCGTGGTATCCGGTGGCCGCGAGCAGCCAGCCCGGGATGGCGCCGCCGAGGCCGGCGCCGGCTTTCAGGCAGAAGGCGGCACCGATCGCGGTGAGCAGACCGGGCGCGCGGATACCGGTCTTCCACTCGCCGAAGTCGACGCTGTCCGAGATGACCGAGAACGGCATCGCCATCGCGGCGCCGCTGGCGAAAAAGCCCAGCGCCCAGCCGGTCATGACGAGGCTGACCGAGTGGCCGTGCGCGAGGCCGGCGTAGACGACGAGCTGGCCGGCCACCATCCCTGCAAGGCCGAGCAGCCAGGCGTTTCGCTTGCTCGTCCGGTGGCACAACCAGGGGAGGAGGAGGACTGTGCCCAGGGAAATCACGTCGAACCCGTTCGCCAGCGGAATGAGATCCTTACGGCCGAGCGTGTATTCAAAAAGATAGGGCGCCGTGGAGACCCGGGCGATGAAGGCGATCCAAAAGAAGAGGCTGCTGGCGACGATGATGAACCAGGGCTTGTTGCCCCGGATGGCGCGGAAGCCGGCGAGGGCGGGCGTGCGCGGCGAGTCGTCCGGGACAACCTCCTTGAGGTTCTTGAAGGCGAGCAGGTACAGCGCCATGCTTCCGACGGCGTAGAACGGGATTGTCAGCAGGAATCCGCGCCGGTCGTCGCCGTGGCCGAGCCAGGCGACCATCTTGAGTGCGGAGAGATTCACCAGGAGCACGCCGAGCTTGGAGCCGTACATGCGCCAGCAGGTCAGCGTGACGCGTTCCCGCGGGTCGGAGGTGAGGGAGGAGAGGATCGAGGTCGTCGGCGTGTTGATGCCGGTGTAGAGGACGCTCACCGCGACGTAGGTGATCAGTGCATACGCGATCTTGGCGGTCTCGCCGACGTGGGGCGTGAGGAAGGTCAGCACGCCGAACCCGGCGTAGGGTGCGCACAGCCAAAGGAACCAGGGCCTGCTGCGTCCCCAGCGGCTGCGGGTGCGCTCGAAGACGACGCCCCACAGTGGGGCGTCGATGGCGTCAAAGAGCCGGGCGACGAGCAGCACGGTGCCCGCGGCTGCGGCGGAAAGCCCGTAAACGTCCGTGTAAAAATACAGGATGTAGAACGAGACGAAGCAGAAGACCAGCTGGCCGGCGACGTCGCTGGCGGCATAGCTGAAGCGCGTCGTGAGAGAGGTTCGGTTCATCCTGGGGAGGTCGGAGATCGGAGGTCGGAAGTCGGAGGACGGAAGTCGGAGATCGGAGATCGGAGGGCAGAGGTCAGAAGTCGGAAGTCGGAGGACGGAAGTCGGAAGTCGGAGGTCGGACGGCAGGGGGCAGAGGTCAGATGTCAGAGTCACAGAAGTCAGAGGTCAGAAGTACAGAGGTCGGAGGTCGGATGTCAGAAGGCAGCGGGCAGAGGGCGGGAGGGCTGGCTGCCGATTTCTGTCTTCTGTCCTCTGACCTCTGACCTCTGCCGCTCTGGTATTTCACGGGTGGCCGAGGTCCTTGGAGGTGGCGAGGGCGATGACGCGGCCGGTTTTGCCCACGGCGCAGTAGAAGTGGTAGACGATGCCATCGACCTTCATCACCCAGGGTTTGTGGGCGAAGGTCTTGTCGTAGGGGACGCTGGGCTTGATGAGCGGCTCGCCTTCCCAACGCGTCCAGTGGGTGAGGTCGTAGGAGCAGGCGAATGTATTGAAGGCGCTCGTACCCTTCTTCCAGAGGAAGCCGAAGTAGAACATGACCCAGAGGTTTCCGATGCGGGCGATCTGAGGGTCGCCGCTGATGGCGCGTTTGCCGGGGGCGTTGTCGACGACGGGGCCGTCGCCCATGCGCGTCCAATGCACGAGGTCGCGCGAGACGGCCATGCCGATGGCCTCGTGATTACCCTTCTTCGTTTTGCCGTTGTAGAACATCACGAAGGGCCAGCCCGGGACGCCCATTGCCTCGCGGAAGGGCCAGCCCGTGGCCTCGGTCGTATCGCGGATCACCGCGCTCTTGTAGAGCGTCACACTCTCGAAATGGCGGCAATCGGGCTGGAACGTGGACAGCACGGGATTTTCCGGGAGTCGCGTCCAGGGTTTCGCCTCAGTCGGCGTGGTGCTCCAGGCGAGTCCGATGGAGAGCGGATCGGGTTCATAGCCGTGCCGCGAACCGCCGAGGAACGACAGCCAGTATCTGCCCTCGTAGGTGCCGAGCTCGTGGGTGCCGTCGAAGCGCGTATCGTACAGGGCGATACCGCCGTCGGCCTGCCAGGCGTCCCAGCCGGTCTTGGCGAAGGGAAGGATGGGGCCGAGCCTCCGCCAGTGGAGCAGGTCGTCGCTGCAGGCGAGCTCGGTCTGGTAGCCAACGCGTTCGCGGTTGGAGACGAAAACCATGTACCAGCGCCCGTTTGCGCGGAAGACGTTGGGGCAGTCGACGAGTTCACCGGGTTCGCCGCGAAGCACGACGCCGTATTTGTAGGGCGTCCGGACCTCGTTGTAGATTCGCTGCATCGTCGTCGCATTGACGGTGCGGCCGGCAGGCGGGAGAGGGAGGACGGTGCGCGGGGCGTCCGCGCGGGCGGCGGAGACGGTGACAGCGAGCAGGGCAAGGAGGAGGGCGAGGCGCCTCGGCCTGAAGACCGAAATTGAACCACGGAGACACGGAGGACACAGAGCCAGAAAACAGAGTGAGAGACCGGCCCATGCCTCACCTCGAAGGTGAATGGAATTGGAAGGGGAGATCTCCCTCAATTGCCACACTCCGTGCGCTCTGCTCGTCCGCTGTAACCCTGGCGATGGTGGATGCCTCTGTGGTTCCAATCCAGCTGCATTATCTGGGTTCATGAGGACCTTTCGTCGGCGAGGCTTTCGAGACCGTGGCGGGCGAGCACGTCGCGCACGCGCACCGAACGGCCGGTGGAGCAGGCCTCGTCCATGGCCTGCATCAGGGCGACGGTGACGATGCCCTCGACGGGGTCGGGCGTGGGGGCCTTGCCGGCGTCCAGGCAGCGCGCGAAATATTCGATGTAGTTCTGGTATTCGCCGGCGTGATGCGAGTGGCCGCCGAAACGGAAGAAATGCTCGTCCTGGTCCTCGAAGGTTTCGACGACGGACTGGGAGTCGGTTTTCCACGCGTAGCGCAGCTCGTAGTAGTCTGCCTGTCCGGCGCCGAGGGAGCCGCGCAGGATGCAGCTCATGTTGCTGTCGCGGGAGTTGGGCGTGACGGGGGCCGAGTAGGTGCCGCTGACGCGGGCGATGCGGCCGTCGCGATCGCGGTAGATGAAGTGGAACGTGTCGGCGTGGACGAGGCCGAGCCGCCGGCCGTTCTCGCTTAGGCGGGAGTAGCCGGAGACCTCCTCGATGGCGGGGAGGTACCAGCGGATGAAATCCACGGGGTGGCTGAGGCCGCCGTAGAGCCACTTGAAGGCGTCGGTGCGGGCCCAGCCCTTGGAGAGAAACCAGCGATGGTCGGCGTTATAGTAGGCCTCGACGGTGTTGAGCTCGCCGAACGCGCCGGTTTCGAAGTGGGAGCGCTGCCGGGCGAAGGGGGCGAAGAAGCGCGAGCTTTGTCCGACCATCACGTGCCGGCCGGAGGCGCGGGCGGCGTCGAGCACTTCGCGGGCGCGGCTGAGATCGTGCAGGAAGGGTTTGGTGCAGATGACGTGCTTTCCCGCGGCGAGCGCGCGGAGGACGTGATCGGCGTGCAGGTGGTCAGGCGTGTAGATGCCAACGACGTCGACGTCGGGGTTGGCTAGCAGCGCGTCCATGGACGGCGTGTACACCGAGTGGGGGAGCCCGAACTCGGCGCAGCGCTCGCGGCCGAGCTGCTCGTTCAGGTCGCAGAGGCCGGCGACGTTCCAGAGGGGGCTCTTGAGACCCGCGGAGATGATGCTGCGTCCTTCGCCGAGGCCGAGGACGCCGAGACCGAGTTGTTTCATGTTACGGGGAAGGTTTTGAACCACAGAGACACAGAGGGCACAGAGGTCAGAAGTCAGAAGTCAGATGGCAGAAGCCGGAGGGCGGATGTCGGTGGGCAGAGGTCGGAGGTCGGATGTCGGAAGTCGGACGTCGGATGTTGGATGTCGGAGGGCGGGGGCGGCGGTTGGGGTTGTGGTCTGGGTTCTGACTTCTGATCTCTGACTTCTGGCCTCTGTCTTCGTTTTTCGGGGGCTCAGTTGAGGCGGTGGCGGAGGTAGGAGAGCATGGGGTTGAGCACGCTCGGATCGAGGGGCATGCGGTGGCCGCGGGGCTGGGGATCGGGCTGGTAGATGAAGGGGCTGTGGAGCTCGGTGAGGCGGCGGGCGAGCACCTGCATCTGGAGTTGGTAGTCGGCCCCCTCGGTGCAGTTGATCGAGAGGAAGAGGGGAACCGTGGGGCCGTGGAGGTAGTCGAGCGCGCCGGCGTCGCGCCAGACGTCCTCGTGGTGAGCGCGGGTTCCCCAGGCGATGTTGTAGCGGGGGATCATGTGGTCGTGCGGCAGGAGGTGCAGGTAGGTGAAGCGGCCCGCGAGCACGACGGCACCCTGGACGTTGCTGTCGACGCCCTGGTTTTCGCCGTGGCCCTCGAAGGAGGGAATGCCGGTGGTGGTGGCCAGGAGGAGCGCCATGCCGCTTCCGCGGGAGAAGCCGGCGACGACGATGCGGCCGTTGAGATCGAGCGAGGAGGACTGGGCGCGAAGCGTGCGGACGGCGGCCTTGGTGATCCAGCCGCACTGCGGCATCGGGTCGAGCCCGTGGTAGGGCGCGCGGACCGGGTGGTCGGCCATCGCGGCGGCGTAGCCTTCGGCGGCGGCACCCTCGAGGATCGTGTCGGTGCAGAAATCGAGGGAGAAGTTGCCCATGCGATTCAGGTTGTCGCAGGAGAATTCGATCACCGAACCGACCGGGTGGACCGGGTGTGCCGGGTAGACGATGTCCATGGCCAGCGTGCGGTCGCCGTCGTGGTAGAACGCGACGTCGCGCTTCAGTCGGCAGCCCGAGGGCACGATGAAGATGTGGGCGGGATCGAGGCGTTCGTCCGCGAGGAGCTGGTGATGCTGGATCTGGTTGCGCAGCGCGGCCAGATCGATGTTGAGCGCCGGCCAGCGTGACTGCTTGGCGTGGTCGTAGTCGATGGTGACGACGAGGCAGCCCTGGGCCAGGAAATCGTGGATGATCGATGTGTCGCTGTCGGTGCCGACGCGCGGTGCGGCGAGGTTTTCGAGATAGAGAACCGCCGGACGGAGTTCCCCGCCTCCCGACGCCGGCTCGAGAATTTTCATGGGCAGGTCGCTGCCGGTGGCGGTGCTGTGCCAGGTGGCGGCGGAGGCCCCGGCGGCGAGGAGGCAGAGGGAGGCGACGAAACGAATCATGGGAGGGAGCGACGGAAGTTCAGGATTCAGCGGCGTTCCTTCACCGGACCGACCTTCACGGAGTAGTCGAAGATCGCGAGGTTGAGGAAGGAATCGATCTTGGCGTAGACCTCGCTGCGGGCTTGCGGGAGGCCGCGCATGTAATCCATCGAGAGATCGTCGAATTCCACGCCGCCGCCTGCGCGGCGCACGGCGCTGGCGAAGGATTTGGCGGCCAGGTAATCGAAGGTGCGCGGGGCGCCGTCGGGGCCCGGGTAGTGGAGCAGCATGATGGGCTGCTTGATCTGGTCCGGGTGCTTGACGAGCGGGGCGGCATCGAAGCGCGCCTTGTCGCCGAGCGCCTGCCGGGTGAGCGACGGACCCACGTCGTTGTCGGTCCAGCGCTGGGTGGTGAGCCAGTTGCCGAGGTCGACGGGCGCGTTGATCGCGATCGCGCAGCGGAAGCGGTTGGGGTGCATCTGGAGGGCGCGCAGCGCGATGAATCCTCCCTGGGTCTCGCCCATCACGGCCACGCGTTTTGCGTCCACGCGGTAATTGCCCTCGATGTAGTCGAGTGTCGCCATCAGGTCGGCGACCTGGGTGAGGTCGTAGCCCGGGGCGAGCGCGGCGCGTTCACGCAGGCCGAAGCCCCAGGCGCCGCGGCCGTTGTATTCGACGACCATGAAGCCCATCTCGGCGAGCGCCTGGGCGCGGCTCTGGAAATCCGGGCTGACGCGGTCCCAGGGCATCGAGGGGCAGAGCACGATCACCGGCATGGGCGTCACGCGGGGGTGGTTGGGGACCACCATGATCCCCTGAATTGGGGTGCCGTTCTTTTCGTCGAAGGAGAACGGATACGTCTTGCTCGTCTGACCGTCGTCGATCGAAGGGGCGCGGCGGACGAACTGGAAGAGCGTGCCGGTGAAGCGGTTGAACACGTAGTAGGCGCCCGCGTCGCCGGGGGCGTCGGCCAGCACGAGAAAGCGTCGCGCGGCGCTGTCCCACTCGAGGATGCGAATGCTGTGGTTGGGGAGGGCCGTCTCGATCTGCTGCTGGACGTCCTGGAAGGTCTGGTTCAGCCAGAGCGTCTGGGCGAACTTGCCTGCGTAGCGCACGCCGACCACCTGGCCGTTGAAACGGTCCACGACGAGCTGGTCGCGACTGCCAAACGTCTGGACGGGCGGCGCGAGGTCGTAGGTCGGGTCTTCGAAGGCGACCTTGGTGCGGTGGCCGGAGCGGAGGTCGAGGGAGTAAACGCCGTAGGTGTCGCGGCCAATGTTGGAGGCGAAGTACAGGTCGTTCGGATTGGCGCCGAAGCCGAGGGGGATCTCGCGTTGGCCGAAGTAGTTCGCGGGTGAAATGGAGAAGGCGCCGCCGGCTCCGACGAGCCGATCGAGAGGTTGCGGCCTGCTTGCCCCGGTTGGTCCCGTGTATTCGTAGGCGTGGGGGAAGGCAGTGAGCAGGGTGGAAGGGAGCAGCACCCTGACGTGGCCGGAGAGGTCGGTGAGGCCGGCCATGTTGGGCGGGACGATGTCGCCGGAGAGGTCGTGCATCTTGCCGGTGACCGTATTGAGGAGCACGAAGCTGACGCGCTGGGAGCCGTCGTCGCGGGAGTTGCCGAAGGTCTCGAGCAGGACGTCGCCGGGCTTGCCTGGGGCTAGGTCGTAGACGCGCAGGTTTTGGGCGAGGACCGTGGTGATCGGGCCTGCCTGCGGGGCGAGTGTGGGGAAGGTGGCGGGCTCGGAGGGGTCGGGCGTCGTGGCGCCGTAGGTCGGGTCCACGTTGGACGTGCTGCCGGCCTCGGGGACGGGCTGATCGGGTGTCCAGACGGCGGGCGGCTGGTCCTCCGGGGGCGGTCCGAAGGTCGATTCGTTGGGGATCTGTTCGAGCACGTCGCGCGGGGTGGCGATGAGGCCGGCATTGCGGCCGTCGGCGTCGAGGGCGAAGACTGCGCCGACGTAGTTGGTCCAGCTGCCGCCCGAGCCCACGGCGAAGACGCCGTTGGTGTCGACCACGAGGCGGCTGGGGGTGGTCCAGCGCATCCAGCGGATCTGGGCGGGGGTTTTCTCGTCCTGGTTGGCGACCTGGCTGGGGGTGGAGGTTTCGTCGGTCGCGACGGTGGCGAGCGCGGTCGCCTTGTCCGGGTGGTCGACGTTGAGGACGACGACCTTCAGCTTGTCGCCATCGCGCAGCGAGTAGGCGAGGTATTGACCATCCGGTGACAGGGCGGCCTGGTCGGTGCGGAAGGGCTGGAAATAGGGGAGGAAGGTGGCGGCGTCGGGGGCTGACGGAGGGGCGGCCGTGGCGCGGAGGACGCCGAGGGCCCCGAGGAGGAGGGCTGCGAGTGCGAGGTGTTTCATCGTGCTGGTGTGGCTAGCTGGGAAGCGTGGGCGGGCTGAAGGTGCTTCGGACGGTGCGGCTGCCGGCCTCCGCCTCGAAGACGGCGAAGTCGCCGTCGCGGCGGAGTTCGCCCGGGACGTCGCCCTCGACCGAAGTGCCCGGGGCGCTGGGGATCCAGACGTGCGCCGAACAGTTGGCCGGCACGACGAATTCCCAGGTGAAGCGGTTGGCCTCGATCCGCCAGGAGGAGCGCACCTCGCCGTGCAACGTGCGGTAGGTGGCGGTGGCGTGCGTGAGCCCAGCGCAGACGAAGGGCCTGAGGATCAGGCGGCGGAACCCCGGCTCGGCGGGGTCGAGTTCGATGCCCGCGACGTGGCGGAACAGCCACTCGCCGACGGAGCCCAGCGAGTAGTGGTTGAAGGAATTCATGTGCGGGTTGAAGAACCCGTCCTCGCGCGTCCAGCCGTTCCAGCGCTCCCAGATGGTGGTGGCGCCGTGGCGCACCGGGTAGAGCCAGGATGGATACGATTCCTGGAGGAGCAGCCGGTAGGCGACGTCCGCGCGTCCGCCCAGGGTGAGCTGGGGGTTGAGGTGGCTGATGCCGATGAATCCGGTGCTCAGGTGCCAGTCCAGCGAGCGGATGTCGTCGACCAGCCGCGCGACTGCGGCGGCGCGGACCGCGTGGGGAAGGAGGTCGAAGGCGAGGGCGAGCAGGTAGGCGGTCTGCGTGTGGACCTCGAGCCGTCCGTCCTCGCGCAGCCAGGCGCGCTGGAAGGCGTCGCGGACGTGTTCGAACATCGCCTGGAAGCGGTCGGCGTCGGCCCCGCGGCCCAGGGCGCGGGCGATGCGGCAGAGCTTGGCCGCGTCGTCGGCCCAGTAGGCGGTCGCGAGCAGGTTCTTCATCGGCGAGTGCGTGCCGAAGGAGGTGTCGCTTGGGATGCAGAGCCAGTCGCCGTAGTTCTTGGAGAGGGCGTTCACCCGGAGGCCGTCGGGATTGTTGGCGGCGATCCAGTCGACCCAACGCACCATCGCGTCGTAGTGGCGCTC
>JAJXYI010000004.1 GCA_021780625.1 bacterium
GACACTTGGATACGTGGAGATGATGTCCACGTCGTACTCGCGTCGGATACGCTCCTGGATGATCTCCATGTGCAGGAGGCCCAGGAAGCCGCAGCGAAAACCGAAGCCGAGGGCGACCGAAGTCTCCTGCTGGTAAATGAGGGCCGAGTCGTTGAGACGCAGGCGGGCGATGGCGTACTTGAGCTTCTCGTAGTCGTTGGACTCGAGCGGATACAGGCCGCAATAGACCATCGGGTGCACCTCCTTGTAGCCGGGCAGCATCTCGGCGGCGGGCTTGTTGGAGAGCGTGATGGTGTCGCCGATCTTGATGTCGTCGGTGGACTTGATGTTGCTCACGACGTAGCCGACGTCGCCGGGCCCAAGCTCCTCGCAGCGGTCCATCTTCGGATGGAAAACGCCGACTTCCTTGACCTCGGACTTCTGGCCGGTGCTCATGAGCATCATGCCGTCGCCGGCCTTGATGGTGCCGGAGATCACGCGGACGAAGGCGATGACGCCGCGGTAGGTGTCGTAGATCGAATCGAACACCATGATGCGGGTGTCGGGATTGTCGGCGTCGCGGGGCGGGGGGACGCGGCTGACGACGGCCTCGAGGATGTCGACGATGCCGATGCCGGACTTGCCGCTCGCGAGGATGGCCTCCTCGGCGGGGATCGTGAGAATGTCCTCGAGCTGCCGGATACAGAGCTCGAGGTTGGCGCTCGGCAGGTCGATCTTGTTGATGACCGGGATGACCTTGAGCTTCTGGCCGAAGGCGAGGTGGGCGTTGGCGACGGTCTGGGCCTCGACGCCCTGGGCTGCGTCGATGAGGAGCAGAGCGCCCTCGCAGGCGGCGAGCGAGCGTGAGACCTCGTAGGAGAAATCGACGTGGCCCGGCGTATCCATCAGGTTGAGCTTGTAGACCTTCCCGTCCTTGGCCGGGTAGCTCATGGAGACCGGGTGCATCTTGATCGTGATGCCGCGCTCCTTCTCAAGATCCATCGCGTCGAGATGCTGGGCGTTGAGTTCGCGGTGCGACACCGTGTTCGTGTATTCGAGCAGGCGGTCGGACAGCGTCGTCTTTCCGTGATCGACGTGGGCGATGATGCAGAAGTTGCGTGTGAGGGAGACGTCCATTCAGGAAGGGTGTTGAACCGCAGGGGGCACAGAGGGCACAGAGCGGTTCCGAGAGCGAATTATTTCAGGGCGGTTGAATTCAAAAAGCGAACGAAGCGAACGTTATTTGACAGGGATGGAAGGGATGAACGGGATGGGTGATGGCGTCGCCGCGGACTAATTTCTTAAGCGAGGATCGAGCCAGAGGCTCTCCGATGTGAACCAAGAGAATCCACCCCGCGCTTCGGTTTCCGAATTTCAGTTTTCAGAGTTTCAGCACTTTCAGCCATCCCTTTCATCCCCTCGATCCCTGTTAGAATCGGTTCGAATGTCTCTAGGACGACCTCTGTGCCCTGTAATTTGAACCGCAATCAACCGCCGAGGTCGGGGGCCTCGGCGAAGCTCTTGGAGACCCAGGTCTTGTCGATGCGGCGGGCGAGGCCGGCGAGCACGCCGCCGGGTCCGAGTTCCCAGAACTCGGTGGCGCCTGCGGCGGCGGCGCTGCGCATGCAATCCTCCCAGAGTACGGAGGAGACGACCTGTTTGACGAGCGCGGCGCGGAGGGCGTCGGGGGCCGAGAGCGTCTGGCCGGTGGTGTTGGTGAAGACGGTGAAGGCGGGGGGGTGGAACGGGATGGTGTCGAGGAAGCGTGCGAATTCGGCTCGGGCGGGTTCCATGAGACGGCTATGGTAGGCGCCGGCGACGTTGAGCGGCATGACCTTTTTCCAGCCCTTGGCTTTGGCGGCGGCGACGGCGGCATCGATTTTGGACTTTTCGCCGGAGATGATGATCTGGCCTGGTGCGTTGAAATTGGCGGCCTCGACATCGAACTCGCGGCAGAGTTCGGCGACCTCGGGGCGGTCCTGGCCGACGATGGCGGCCATGCCTCCGAGACTGCGCTCACACGCGGACTGCATCAGACGTCCGCGTTCGGCGACCACGCGCAAGCCGGTGGCGAAGTCGAAGACGCCGGCCGCGGTGTAGGCTGTGATTTCACCGAGGCTGAGACCGAGGGCGAAGGAGACTTGGGGAAGTCTACCCGACTCGCGGAGAGCAGCGTGAAGGGCGAGGCCGTGGACGAAGAGGGCGGGCTGGCAAACGCGGGTTTGGGTGAGTTCGGAATCGGGTCCCTCGAAGCAGACCTTCGTGAGGGACCAACCGAGCACCTTATCGGCGCTGTCGAACAGCGCCCTGGCGGCCGGGAACGCGTCGTAGAGAGACTTGCCCATGCCGACTTTTTGAGCGCCCTGGCCCGAGAATAAGAGTGCGAGTGCCATAATGAAACCGACTAGGAAAGAGGTCGCGCGGGGAAAAACCAAGCATGAATTCTGAGGGTCGGAAGAAGCGATCCGCCTTCGCCGAGGCTACGGCGTGACAAGGGAAGCGGGAATGAAGTCAGCGGTGCGGGTGGTGCGCGATCGGGAAAAACTGAAACGCTGGAAAATGGAATTTAACAGGGATGGAGGGGATAAAAGGGATAAATCCCCATACTCCAGACCTCCTATCGCTGCCCGTCTCCGTAGTGCCGGACGACATCCCCTTCATCCCCCCATCTGTTAAAACAATGATCGTCCTCGATCCCTGTTAAATTCGCCCCTCCCCTTCCCCATTGCTCCAGGTGTCTAAATTGCCATGGTTCCTCCATGCAAATTGGAGTACCCAAAGAAATTAAAGATGGCGAAACACGGGTCTCGATGACCCCCAATCTCTGTCGGCGCTGCGTTAAGCTTGGAGCCGACGTCGTGATCGAGAAAGGCGCCGGCCTTACGGCGGGGTTCTCGGATGCGGATTATCGGTCGCACGGGGCGCGGATCGCACGGAGCGCAGCCGAGGTGTGGCGGCGCGCCGACTTGATCCTTAAAGTGAAAGAGCCCCTGCCTTCGGAGTACGCGTTGATGCAGGAGGGCCAGGCCCTGTTCACGTATCTGCACCTCGCCGCCGGGCCGGAGCTCGCGAAGAACCTCATGAAGAAAAAGGTTCTCGGCATCGCGTACGAAACGGTCGAGGCCTCCGATAGCACCCTGCCCCTGCTGAAACCCATGTCCCAGATTGCGGGACGTCTTTCGATCCAGATCGGTGCCTATTTCCTTCAATCCCAGAACGGCGGTTCCGGTGTGTTGCTCGGCGGTATCCCGGGCACGATGCCCGGGCGCGTGACGATCGTGGGCGCAGGCAACTCGGGTGCGCACGCCTGTCGCATGGCCGCCGGCATGGGGGCAAAAGTCACCATCCTCGATCTCGACACCCGCAAACTCGAACTCCTCGACGAGGAATATCGGGGCCACGTGACGACCCTCGTCGCCAATCCCGGCAATATCGAACAGGCGGTCGCGCAGGCGGATCTGCTCATCGGAGCGGTTCTGATTCCGGCGGCCAAGGCGCCCATCGTCGTCTCGCGTTCGATGGTGAACACCATGCGCCCTGGCAGCGTGATCGTGGACATCGCGATCGACCAGGGCGGTTGCGTGGAGACGATCCATGCAACGTCGCATCACGACCCCGTCTACAAGCAACACGGGGTGGTGCACTACGCGGTGCCTAACATGCCCGCCCTGGTCGGGCGGACCTCGACCATCGCGCTCACCCAGGCGACGGAACCGTTTGTCGTCCTGATGGCGGAAAAGGGTGTACGGCAGGCGCTCGACGAACACAGGGGCCTCGCGCGGGGGGTCAATACCCGCAACGGAGAAATCGTGAATTCCGCCGTGGCGCGGGCGCTGGGGTACAAGGGATAACCCGGACGGAACAGACGTTATTCACAGGGATGAAGGGGATGGAAGGGATGTCGGAGTCCGGAGAGGATTGAACCGAAGGGAAGGAAGAGGGTTTGTGTAGGCGACGTCAGGGGCGTGTGCTGATGCTTTCAAATTAAAGGATCGGCCCTTTGGATCGGCCCTTTCTAGGCCGACTCAGTCCTGCAACCCTGATGGTGTCCGCGTTTCCCCGCTTCGTTTCTGCTTCTTTTCAATTCCCTAGTTTCCCATCCCCTTCATCCCTGTGAATCCTACCCGTCACTCGATCCGGAAGCTCACCGACTTCAAATCGGCGGTGCGGGACGACGGGCCGACGAGCAGGTCGCAAATGCAGGGCTCCACCACCCAGCGCCCCTCGGCATCACACACAGCCAGCGCCTCGCGGGGCAGACGGATGTCCACCGTCTTCTCCTCGCCCGGTTCGAGATGCACGCGAGTCCAGTCCGCAAGCTTGAGCGCCGGCCAGGTGACCGACGCCGTATGGCGCCGCAGGTACACCTGGACAGATCGGA
>JAJXYI010000256.1 GCA_021780625.1 bacterium
GGCTTCTCACGCTGGTGCTATTTGAAACGCTCCAGCACTTTTTCCCGAAGTGGCCGGAGGCGCTCGTTGGCCTTTCGGTGCTGGGAATCGCAGCGAAGGTGGCGGTGATGTTTCATCCGGCGGTCCCGTTTCTGATGGTGCGCGACGAGGGGGCGCTGATCGCGGCGCTGCCGTCCTTTGCGGGCATGCCGGCCTGGCATCAGCAAATCATCGTGTTGCCGAAACTGGCGAGCGCGGCGGTCGCCATAGCGATCATTGGCATGCTGGAGGCGACGGCGATCACGAAGACCCTGGCGGCGAAAAGCGGCCAGCATCTCGATCCCAACCAGGAATTGCTGGGCATGGGCGCGGGCAATTTGGCGTGCGGGCTTTTTGGCCTGCCCCCGGCGTCGTCATCGTTTGCGCGGTCCGCCGTGAACTATCAGAGTGGTGCGGCGTCCCAGCTCTCGTCGATGCTCAGCAGCGTATGGGTGTTGTTGATCCTGTTTTTCGTCACGCCCGTCTTCAATTTCATCCCCATCGCGGCCCTGGCGGCACACCTGATGCGCGTGGGTTACAAGCTGATCAACCGCGAACAGATCCGGTTTGCCTGCCGGTCGACCCATTCGGATGCGATCGTGTTTGGGGTGACATTGGTCTCCGCGCTTGTCTTCGGATTGGCCCCTGCGATTTACATCGGCATCGGTATTGCGCTGGCGCTGTTCCTGCAGAAATCCAGCACGCCCACGCTTGCGGAGTACACGTTCAACGACGCGGGCAATCTCGCCGAACTCAGCGATGCCAACAAGCGCGCGAATCCGCAGATCTCCATCATCCACGTCGAGGGCGAGCTGTTTTTTGGCGCTGCGGATCTTTTCCAGGACCAGGTGCGCAAGCAGGCGGAGGATCAGAATATCCGGATTTTCATCCTGCGCATGAAGAATGCGCGGCACCTGGACGCGTCGACCGTCATGGCCCTGGAGTATCTCCACGACTATCTGCGGAAGACGGACCGGTACCTGATCATCAGTGGCTGCAATGCGGAGGTCACGCGAGTGCTGCACAACAGCGGGCTTCTCGACAAAATCGGAGCGGACAACATTTTTCCGGCCGAGACGAATCCGACCGTTGCCACGCGGCGGGCGCTCAAGCGTGCGACCCAGCTGCTCGGCCAGAAGGCAGTCGATGTGCGGATTTTCTATGATCGCTCACGCCTGCCCGTCGACGATGCGCCGGCCGGTCCCGGTCCCGACGAGTACGACATCTGAGCCGTTGCGATGCGGCCCGCGCCCGCCCGGATAATTCATCCTAAACGACGCAGTTGTATTTGAACCACCACACAGAGATCACAGAGAAAACTGGTTCTGGAAGGAAACCCACGCAAAAACCTCAATTGGTTTTGAACCGCCAAGGCACACGATACGGAGAAAGGACTTTTGGGGAAAATCTCGTGTCCAATCCCATCAACCTCCGAAGTGCGCCCTGAGTCCACCATCACCCTGATTTCGGGTTCTGTGTTCTATTGTTTCCGTGGTTCAATTTCGGGTTGGGCGTGCGGTCTGCGGAGGGCGATTCCCTTCACAGCCGGACCTTCAGATCGTCAGCGGAAACAACGCAATTGCGGCCCCTTGATTTGGCCAGGTACAGCGCGCGATCGGCGGAGCCGACGACCTCGAAGGCCTGGTCGCCGTGGGCGGGGTAGGCCGCGACCCCTGCGCTGAGAGTCAGGGGAATGGAGTGATCGCCGTCGCGGACGGAAGTTTGAAAGGGGATTTCATGGAGCAGTGCGCGCAGCCGCTCGGTCGTGACGAGCGCACTGGCGAGATCGGTTTCGATCTGAATGATGGCGAACTCCTCGCCGCCGTAGCGGGCGACGCGGTCGATGCTGCGCACCTGCCCGGCGAGCAGGCTGGCCACATGACGCAGCGCGCCGTCGCCGACCTGATGGCCGAAGGTGTCGTTGACCCGCTTGAATCGGTCGAGGTCGACGATGGTCACGGCGAAGGGGCGGCCGAAACGTGAGGCACGCTGCCATTCCTCGGTGAGAAGGCGGTCGAACTCGCGGCGGTTGAGCAGGCCGGTGACGTCGTCGTGCGTGGCGAGGAGCTGAAGAGCCCGCATGGACTCGCTCATCTTGATGACGTAGCGCAGCGAGCGTTCGAGCGTGCGCGGAGTGATCTCGGTTTTGACGAGATAGTCGAGTGCGCCTGCGTTGATGGCTTCCAGGTCGATGTCTCCGGCGGTCCAGCCGGTGATCAGGATCACGGGAGTGGCGGCGAGTGCGGGGCCAGCCTGGCGGAGCAGGTCGAGCCCACTGCGGTCGCCGAGCTGATAGTCGAGCAGGCACCCTGCGTATTTTCCCGAGGCGAGGGCGTCGAGGCCCGCGGTAAAATTGGAACTCCATTCGAGGTCGAACGATTCCTTGCGGAAGTCCGCCAACATGTCGGCGAGAAACCGATACTGGGCCTCGTCGTCGTCGATCAGGAGAATTTTCCTGCGCCGGGAGCCGGCCGCGGAATTCAGGGGAGGGGGGAATTCGGAATTCAAGATGTCCCCCGAGGTCGGAGTGAACTCAGTAGCCCTGTTGCTGCAGGGTGCGGCTGAGTTCTCGCATGAAGGCTTGGGCGTCCTCCTGATTGGGACGATAGCCGGGCTTGCTGATCTCGGTGAAGCCGGGGCGCCCGTACTGGTCGACGATCCATTTCCCGGTGACGCCGTCGCTGAAGGTGACGGTGCCGCTGGCGAGCGCGCTGGGGATGAGGGTGACCTTGTCGACGTTGACGACGACGCCGGAGGCTCCTGCGGGAGTGAGGTCTTCCGGTAAGGTCTCGTCGGGGGCATCCTCCTCGGGCGCGAAGGTTTCCTCGGGTTCGTCGGAGCCTAGGCCGACCTTTTCCTTCATCTTCTCAATAAACCCCTTTTTTTCGCCGCGTTGGGCGGTCTGGCCGCGGTCGGGGGCCTTGGTGACGTCCGCCGGATTGGCGGCTGGCTTCGGGTCTTTGAGTTCGAGATTCAAATCGTCCACCAGGAAGCGGACATCCATGTAGGTCAGCGAGACCTTGAACTGCTCGTTCAGCTTTTGCTGGATGGCGGAGAGCGAGTCTCCATTGGCCACCCATTGGGCGACGGCTTTCTTTTGATCGGGAGAGAGTTCCATGGCGTAGAGCGAGGCTGTGGCTATTGCGCCAGACGAGCACGGGCAAGCGCAAAGCGCCCGGGGAGCAGAAGGGGGCTGCAGGAAAAGGCCGGACGGGGCGGGGCCTCAGCGCGAAAGCTGGGCCCTGAGGTAGTCGATGGTGCCCTTTGTGGAGGTATCCTGCTCCATCATGTTGTCCACGGACTTGCAGGCGTGGATGACGGTGCCGTGATCGCGGCCACCGAAGGCGTCGCCAATCTCCTGGAGGGAATGCTTGGTGAGTTGGCGGGTGAGGTACATGGCGATTTGGCGCGGGATGGCGATATTGGCCGGCCGGCGTTTGCTCGTCATGTCGCTGTGCCGGATCTGGAAGTGATCGGCGACGCGCTTTTGGATGGTCTCGATGGTGAGAAGATTCTGAGCCTGCTCCATGAGGACATCCTGAAGCAGCATTTCCGCCGCGGGGAGGTCCACCGGTTTGCTGGTGAGGGCGGAGTAGGAGGCGATCTTGATCAGTGCGCCTTCGAGGCGGCGGACGTTCTTGGAGATGTTCTGAGCGATGAACTGAAGGACGGGTGCGGGGATCTCGAACTTCAGGTTGGCGGCCTTCGTGCGCAGGATGGCCACGCGGGTTTCGTAATCGGGCGGCTGGATATCGGCGGGCAGGCCCCATTCGAAACGTGAGACGAGACGGGACTCGAGTTTCTGGATCTCGCTGGCGCGGCGGTCGCTTGAGAGGACGACTTGTTTGCCCTGCTCAAACAGATCGTTGAAGGTGTGGAAGAACTCTTCCTGGATGCGCTCCTTGCCTGCGAGGAACTGCACGTCGTCGATGAGCAGCACATCGACGTGCCGGTAGCGCTGACGGAAACGTGTGAGGCTGTTTTCCTGGAGGGCCTGGATGAACTCGTTGGTGAATTTTTCCGTCGAGAGATAAGCCACCTTGGCCTCCGGATTGTTGCGGAGGATGGCGTGACCGATGGCGTGCATCAGGTGGGTCTTGCCCAGGCCGGTGTCGCCGTAGATGAACAGGGGATTGTAGGCCTGGGCGGGGGACTGGGCGACGGCCAGCGCGGCCGCATGGGCCATCTGATTGTTGCTGCCGACGACGAAGGTCTCGAAGGTGTTCCGCGGGTTGAGATTGCCCGAGATGACACCCCTGTCTTCGCCGCGCATCGTGCGGCGTCCGTTGCTGGTGCGGACACGGGCGGCGCTGGAGGCGCTGTCGAGGCCCA
>JAJXYI010000204.1 GCA_021780625.1 bacterium
GTTTCGTCGACTTCGCACAGCCCGGCCGCGCCGCGGGCACGGCGACCTTCCTGCCGGGAGGCAAGCTCCAGAGCGCGCAGGCCTGGGTCGACGCCCACGATCTCACCGCCCACGCCGTCCACCTCGACCGGGTCTTCGGCCACGTGTGGTTCGACGGGCATACGTTTCGCGCGGACCACGCCGTCGTGAGGCAGGGCGGCAACGTCGCGCGCGGGACCTACGAGATGGACGTGAAGACCCACGATTTCCGGTTCCTCCTGACCGGCTTTCTCCGCCCCCTCGACATCACCGGTTGGTTCAAACCCTGGTGGCCGAAGCTGTGGGCCAACTTCGCCTTCCCCACCACCACCCCCGCCGCGGACGTCGACGTGCAGGGCCGCTGGAAGTTTCCAGCGCTGACCCGCGTGTTTGCCGGCGTCGACGCGCCCGGCGCCGTCGTTCGCAAGGTGCCTTTCAACGTGGTCCGCACCCGCGTCTATGTCGACGGGCACGTCACTCACGTCATTTCGGTCGACGCCCGGCGTCCTGAGGGGACGATCACCGGATGGTTCAAGACCACCGTGGACGCGGAAAAGCACCAGTGGGAGGCAGTCGATTTCGACATGACCACCCACGTCGACCTCGCGCAGTGCGCGGGGCTGCTGAAGAACGTGGCCCCGGAGATCCTGGCTCCGTACTCGTTTGAAAAGGCGCCCGCGCTGCATGCCCGGGGACACGTGACGAGCGCGATTGCGCCGGGCGGAAAGTCCGAGGATGTCGCATTCGACGTGACGGCGCCCGGCCGCTTCGCCTTCCGCGACTTCCCGCTCCACGACGTCGCCTTCTCCGGCCTCTATCACAACCGGCACATCGAGGTGCCCGATTTCACGGCAACCTACGCCGGCGGCCAGGCCCGGGCCGCCTTCTCCGTGGACCCGCATGGTACCCAACGGGCGGTGAAAATCCGCGCCTCGCTGGCCGGCGCCAAGCTCGGCGAGGTCGTCCAGAGCGTCGAGGCCTACGCCGCCAGGGTCAGAAAGCAGTCGGGACTTCCAAAGACTTCCAAGGAGGAGCGCATGTCCAACGCCCGGCTCGACGCGACCGTCGACGCCGACGGAATTCTCAACGACCCCACCAGCTTCCATGGCTCGGGAACGGCGGAGCTGTCGGGCCCCGAACTCGGGCACGTGCGCCTGCTGGGTGGGCTCTCGGAACTGCTGCGGTTCACGTCGCTGCGCTTCACCTCCGCCAAGACGCAATTCAAGCTCGCCGGGCCCTTGATCGATTTCCAGAGCGTGCGCGTGACCGGGCACAACTCCGCCATCGACGCACACGGCACCTATTCGCTGAAGACCAAGCAGCTCGATTTCAAGGCCCAGGTCTGGCCCTTCGAACAAAGCCAGGGCCTGGTGCGGGGCACCTTCGGGCTCGTCCTGTCCCCGCTCACGGTGTTTCTCGAGGTCAAGCTCGGCGGCACGCTCGCCGACCCGTCATGGAGTTTCCTCTACAGTCCGTTCCGCATGCTGACCGAGCCCGACACGAGCGACCTTCGCCCGCCGGCGGCCAAGCCGCCGATTCCGGACCCCGCCAAGCCAAAGATACCCTGAGCCCCCGGCACTCAGCACTTTCCGCACCCACTCGGATCGGAGTCGCCCTCGACACAAGCGAGTTCGGCTGACAAAAACCCTGTTGCCCCCGCCCGCTGCCTGGCGTTGCCTAGGGTGTTTTACCTATATGACCGAGCTCCCAACCATGCCTCGTCGCACACCGATCGAGACCGCCTCGATGGTGATGGCTGCGACGCTGGTCGGAATCGGCGTGCTGAGCTGGGCCGCCTGGGCCCTCCAACTCCGCGTCCTCCTGGAGCCCTTCGGCCCCCTCCCGCCAACCAAGGTCAACGAGGCCGTGTGCTGGGTGCTCATCGGGCTCGCCCTGCTCGGCGTGCACCTGCGGCTCCCGAAGTCCGCACTCATCGCGATCCCAGCGGCGGCCATCGGCGGTCTCACGCTCGCCGAGCACGTATTTCATCTCAACCTTCACATCGACCAGCTGCTGTCGCGCGACTTCCTGATGGTCGACCCCGACCAAGCCGGGCGGATGTCCACGATGAGCGCGGGCTGCATCCTGCTCAGCAGCGCCACCCTGCTGTGGCGGCTGACCGAGAAGGGCCAGCGGACGCGATTGTTCACGGAGGCGGTATGCGGCTCAGTGGTGTTTTCAGTCGGGTTCTCGACGCTGATGGGCTATGCCGTGAACCTGCCGGCCGTCTATCGGTGGGGCACGTCGACGCCCACCGCGGCCGTCAGCGCGATTGCGCTCCTGCTCGTCGGAGCGTCGCTCCTCGGAAACGCCTGGCGCGCGAGCTACCGCGCGGAGGGAGGCCCGCCCATCTGGTCAGCCATGCCGCCGGTGATCGCCTGCCTCACGATGACCGTGATCCTCTGGATAGGCATGCGTGAGCGCGAGTACCTGTACCTCAGCAACAACACGCAGAATGCGCTGAACACGATGACGTCGCTGGTGGATCTGGAGATGAAACAGATCGGCAACGACGTGGAGGAGCACCTCGCCGCGCCCTGGAGCGGGTCCGACACGCAGATGTCGGCCTCGTGGGAGGCGGATGCGGAGAGTTTCCTCGAGCTGCGCCGGGAGTTCGGGTGCGTGGCGGTCCTCTGGCTCGACGCACAGGGCCGCACACAGTGGGTCTTCCCGACGGTCGGGAATGAGGGCATGATCGGCTTCAACGCCCTGGGCGACCAGGCCAGCGCAAGCGCCATCCGCGTAGCCCAGGCGCGCGGCCGCCCCGCCTTTTCGCAGACGCTCAGTCTCCCGCTCCACGGGAGAGGATTCGCCGTCTATGCTCCGGTCACCAACCAGGGACATCTCGAAGGTTTTGTCTGCGCTGAGTTCACCTACGAAGGGTTCTTCACCGCGATCGACCGTCGACGCAAGTTCAGTGCCGACTACGATCTGCTCATCGTCATCAACGGCACGCCGATCTACGGGAATCTGAAGCCCGACGCCGTGGCGACGAATCCGTACGCGCTCGAGCAGACCGCGATCATCGAGGACCGCCGGGTGCGGCTGGCCATCGCACCAAACCGGACCTACCTGCTCCAGCAGCGCCGGTTTCTCCCGGAGCTCACCCTGCTCTCCGGACTCGGCATCACGCTGCTGCTGGGCCTGAGCGTGCATTTCGCACGCACCGCCCGCTCCGGCATGCTGCTCTCGCAGCAGTCGAACCGCCGCCTGCTCGCGGAGAACGACGAACGCCGCCGCATCGAGGAGCGCCTTAAGACCTCCGACGAGCGCCTCAGGCTCGCTCTCGACAGCACGGGCGTCGGCATCTTCGAGTGGAACGTCGCCTCCGGCTACGTCTATTACAGCACCGGGTTGTGGATCATGCTCGGCTATGAGCCCAACCGCATGGCCGCCACCCCCGACTCCCTCCAGTCGCTGATCCACCCCGAGGACCTTCCCAATTACCGCCGCCGCGTCGAGGCCCAGCTATCGGGCACCACCCCGTTCATCGATCCGGAATTCCGCCTCCGCTCGCGCGCCGGCGAATGGCGTTGGGTCAACATCCGCGCGAAATCCGTCGCCTCGCTCCCCAGCGGCGCGCCGACCCGGATCCTAGGCACCCTCCAGGACGTCACCGCCCGTCGCGAGGCCGAGGAGGCCCTGCGCGCCAGCCAGGCCGCCACACGCAAGCTCTCCCTGGTGGCCGCCCGCACCGACAACCTCGTCATCATCTTCTCCCCCGACGGACGCGTCGAATGGGTCAACGAGTCGTTCTCCAGACTGACCGAGTACGCCCTCACCGACATCGCCGGCAAGCGCCCCGCGGAGTTCCTCTCCGGCCCCGATACCGATCCCCGGTCCATCGGACGGATCCGCAACGCAATCTCGCAGGGCCAGCCCATCAGCACCGACATCGTCCAATACTCCCGCTCAGGTCGGAAATTCCACCTTTCGTACGACATCCAACCCGTTCGCAACAAGGCCTCCGAAATCGAGAACTTCATCGCGGTCGCCTCCGACATCACCGCCCGCGTCGAAACCGAGCAGGCGCTGCGTCGCGCGAAGTCCGAGGCCGATGCCGCCTCGCGCGCCAAGAGCGAATTCCTCGCCTCCATGTCCCACGAGATCCGCACGCCGATGAACGGCGTGATCGGCATGACCGCCCTGCTGCTCGAGACCAACCTCAACCAGGAGCAGCGCGAATTCGTCAACACGATACGGCACTCGGGCGAGGCCCTGCTCACCATCATCAACGACATCCTCGACTTCTCGAAGATCGAGTCGGGCAAGATGGAGCTCGAGCGCATGCCGTTCGACCTGAGCATCTGCGTCGAGGAGGCCATCG
>JAJXYI010000235.1 GCA_021780625.1 bacterium
TCCCAAGATCCGGCACTGGGCGCACGCGGTGGAGACGGCCCACGCGGCCGGGCTTGCGCGCAGGCGGGCGGAGCCGGGATTCAGCGGACATCCGGACGAGGTGAGCTTTGCCGGTCGGCTGCTTCATTTCCTGGGCGAGGTGGAGATCGTCTTCGGCGTGTGGGCGGTCGTGCTGGTGGCGAGCCTCACGTGGGCGCGGGGCTGGGACACGGCGCTCGGCTATGTGAGCGGCCGGGTGAGCTACGTGGAGCCGGTGTTTGTGGTGATCATCATGGCGCTTGCGTCGACGCGTCCGGTCATGGTTTTCGCCGAGGCCTGCCTGCGGCGGCTCGCGATGCTGGGCGGCGGCGGGCTGGCGGCGTGGTGGGCGTCGATCCTCATCGCGGCGCCGCTGCTCGGCTCGTTCATCACGGAGCCGGCGGCGATGACGATCGCCGCGATGCTCCTGGCCCGCGTGTTCTACACCGCCGGTCCGTCTCCAAGGTTTGCCTACGCCACGCTCGGGCTGCTTTTCGTCAACGTGTCGGTGGGCGGCACGCTCACGCATTTCGCGGCGCCCCCGGTGCTGATGGTGGCCGGCCCGTGGAAGTGGGGCACGCTGCACCTGCTGACGCACCTGGGCTGGAAATCGGCTGCAGCGATCGTGGTGTCGACCGCCTGCGTGGGCCTGGTCTTTCGACGGGAGTTCGCGCGCATGGAGGCTTCCCCGTCCGGGCGAGATCCGGACGACGACGGCATCCCCGAACATCCGATCCCCGCGTGGATCACCGCGGCCCAGCTGGCATTTCTCGGATGGACGGTCTTCGCGGCGCACCAGCCCGTCCTGGCGATCGCGGGCTTCCTGTTTTACCTCGGGTTTGCGCAGGCGACAGCGCAGCACCAGCGTCCGCTCGAACTCGGTCCCCCGCTGCTCGTGGGCTTCTTCCTCGCGGGTCTGGTGGTGCATGGCGGACTGCAGGGCTGGTGGATCCAGCCGGTGCTCACCCGCCTCGGCGAGCGTCCGCTGTTCTTCGGCGCGCTTGGGCTGACGGCCTTCAACGACAACGCTGCGATCACCTACCTCGCGACGCTGGTGCCCGGCTTCACGGAAACGTTGCGTTACGCGGTGCTCGCCGGTGCCGTGGCCGGCGGCGGACTCACCGTGATCGCGAATGCTCCGAACCCCGCGGGCCAGGCGATCCTGGGGCGGTTCTTCCCCGATGGGGTGAAACCGCTCGGGCTTCTCCTCGGAGCCCTTGGCCCCACCGCGGTCGTAGCCGCCTGTTATCTGCTGTTGTGAGCGGGGGCCGGATACGGCCGGCGACACGGCACGCGGACGCTTGAGCGGGCGCGGAATTTGGACATAGTGTGCGCCATGAAGAAGTTCACTGTCCTCCGCCTTATATTCTTCGTGGCCCTCGCCGCAGCTCCGTTTGTCGCCTCCGCCCAAGAGTATGTCTCGATGGACGTCGAACGGGCGCGGCTCAACACGGGCCTCAAGCACATCGGCGACTTCGTCCTGATGGACCCGAGCGGTCACATCTTCGACGCCGGCCACATCATCCTGGATATCAACAGCGTCTTCAGCGTGCTCGCCAAGGCCCCGGAGGCGGTGGGCACCTGCCCCTTCATCCACGCGCCCGTCAATGCGGACGGCTCGCTCGGGCAGTCCGGCGTGTACGAGATGCGCTATTTCTTCCGCTTCCAGGACTCGGTGATCCGGTTCAATTCCAACGTCCCCGAGAAGGAGGTCGACGTGCACTTCGACTTCGATCCGTCGAAGGAATACCTCCAGGGCGTAATCCGCAACGGCGACTCGGACGTCGGCATTTTCCGGATGCGAATCCGCAACTTCGCGAAGGAAAAGGAAGTGAAATAACGGCCGCGGCCCTCGTCAGCCGAGGGTCTTGTGGAAGCGTGTCACGGCGAAGGCCATGATCGCCACGCCGATGGCGAACAGGGCGAGCAGCTGGTTCCAGAGGATGTCGAAGCCGACGCCTTTCAGAAACACGCCGCGGATGATCACGAGCATGTACCGGAGCGGGTCGAGCAGGCTCAGCCACTGGAAGAACGCCGGCATGTTCGCGATCGGGAAAATGAAGCCGGAAAACAGCATCGCGGGGAAGAAGAAGAAGAACGTCGTCATCATCGCCTGCTGCTGGGTCTGACTGACCGTCGAGATGAACAGCCCGACGCCCAGGGTGCCGAGCAGGAACAGGGCGGTGCCCAGCATCAGCAGTGGGAAGCTGCCGCGGAAGGGGATGTCGAACCAGAAGAGTCCGACGCCCGCGACCAGCATCACGTCGATGAAGCCGATCACCGCGAAGGGGGCGCATTTCCCGAGGATGAACTCCACCGGGCGTATCGGCGTGACCATGATCTGCTCGATCGTGCCGACCTCCTTCTCGCGCACGATCGCCATGCTGGTGAGCATGAGGCTGATGAGCATGACGAGCATGGCGATGACCCCTGGCACGTAGTAGTTGCGGCTTTCGAGGTCGGCGTTGAACCAGGTGCGCGGCTGGAGATCGACGCTCGCGAAGGGGACCAGGTGTCCGTTCATCCGCAGGACGCGCTGGAGCATGAAGTCGTTGTTCGCCCGGGCCGCGATCTGGGCGGCGTAATTCACGATGAAGCGCGCGGTGTTGGAGTCGGATCCGTCGACGATGAGCTGGGCGGTCGCCGTGCGGCCCCCCTGCAGATCCCGCTCGAAGCCGGCGTCGACCTGGAGCACTGCGGAGACGTCGGCGGCGTCGACCAGGTGCGCGGCCTCGCGGGAGTCGCGCGGGAACGCCACGGCGTCGAAGCAGGTGGAGCCGGTGAAGCGGGAGACGAGCTCCCGGCTGGCTGGCGTCTGGTCGCGGTCCACGACGGCGAGCCTGACGTGGCGCACATCGAGCGTGACCGCGTATCCAAAAATCAGCGTCTGAATGATCGGCAGCCCGATCACGACCATGCGCATCCGCGGGTCGCGGAACACGGAGCGAAACTCCTTTCTAAGGACGGTGAGGATGCGTTCCCACATGGTGATTGGTCGGGCGGGGGGATTGAACGGAAGGTAACGAAGGGAACGAAGCGGTCTCCTAATGGCTGGACCAGGCGGCAATGGCCGACATCGAAAGGGCGGAAATTCGCAGTTCCGAGACCGGGATCCGGCAACCCTGACGCAGCCCAGATCCGGCTCTTCGTTCCCTTGGTTTCCTTCTGTTCAATGATTCATGGTGGAGGGTTCAGTCGATGCGTTTGCGGGTGCGGGCGATGGCCGCGGCGATGACGACGACGGCGAAGATCACGAGGAACAGCGCGTCGGGCCAGAGCGTGGACAGGCCGACGCCGCGCAGGAAGATGCCCTTGACCAGGGTGACGAAATAGCGGGCGGGGACGATGTGGGTGATCATCCGCACCACGAACGGCATGTTCGCGATCGCGAAGGCGAAGCCCGAGAGCAGGAAGGCGGGCAGGAAGGTGGAGATCATCGCGAGCTGGCTGGCCATGAGCTGCTGGCGGGTGAGCGCGCTGATGAGGATGCCCTGGCCGAGCGTGGCGACCGTGAACACCGTGCCGACGGCGAACAGCAGGACGACGCTTCCGCGCAGCGGGACGTGGAACAGGAAAACGGTCATGAGCACGGCGATGACCATGTTGGCCATGCCGATCGCCGTGTAGGGGATCAGCTTTCCGATGATCAGCTCCGAGGGCCGCACGGGCGTGGAGATGAGCTGCTCCATGGTGCCGCGCTCCCATTCGCGCGCGACGGCGAGCGAGGTGAGCAGCGCGGCGATCAGGCCCATGATCACCGCCATGATCCCGGGCACGATGAAGTTCTTGCTCTCGAGGTCGGCGTTGAACCACACCCGCGTGCGCAGGTCGAGCGCCTGCCTTGGAACGACGCCGACGGTGCGCTGGATCTGCCTGACCGACAGGCGCTGATTGTAGGCGGTGGTGACGCCCTGCACGTATCCAAGTACCAGCGACGCGGTGTTCGCGTCGGAGCCGTCGATGATGGCCTGGACGGGCGCGGTCCGGGAGGCGTCGATCTCGTTCTCAAAGCGCGGTGGGATCACCAGCGCCAGGTAGGCGTCGCGCCGGTCGATCACGCGGTCGATCTGCGCGTAGTTCGACACGTCGCCCAGGAAGTGGAAGTAGCGTGTGGCCTCGAAATGCGCGAGGAACTCGCGGCTGCGGGGTGTCTGGCTCTGGTCCCAGACCACGTAGGGCACGCGGTCGACATCCAGCGTGAGCGCGTAGCCGAACATCAGGAGCATCAGCATCGGGATGCACACCGCGAGGATCAGGCTGCGCGGGTCGCGCCGGATGTGGAGGGACTCCTTGCGGGCGACGGCCCAGAGACGG
>JAJXYI010000307.1 GCA_021780625.1 bacterium
CGGTAATCGTTCTGGTAGCGCGTGACGCCGAGATCGAGGGCGCGCTGGAGGCTCATCTTGATCACCGGCGGGCGGGCCTTCACGAGCAGGGAACTCAGCTGCTTGATGATGGAGACGATGCGCTGAACGGCCTCGTCCACGTGCTGGACGTTCTTCTTCACCATCTCGGGCTTGTCGTAGTAGGCCTTAACGAGGTCGAGGTAGCCGATGACGATGCCGAGGAGATTGTTGAGATTATGAGCGATGCCCTGGGTGACAGCGCCGATCGTGGCTACGCGGCGCGCCTCGGCGAGGCGGCGCTGGAGGTCGGCCATCTCGCGATTGATCGCGACGAATCGGAGCTGGGTTTGGACGCGGGCGAACGTCTCATCCAGGTCAATGGGCTTGGTGATGTAGTCGACCGCGCCGGCGCCGAGTCCCTCGAGTTTGCCTTCCTTCGAAGTGCGGGCCGTGATGAAAATGACGGGGATGGAGCGGGTGTCCTCGTTTGACTGAAGCCGCTGGCAAACCTCGATGCCATCCATGTCGGGCATCATGACGTCGAGGAGGATGAGGTCGGGCTTGTCCTTGGCCACCGAGGCGAGGGCTTCCACGCCGTTGTACGCGGCTACGACGGCGAGTCCCTCGCGCTCCAGTTTACGTTTCAGGAGCTGGACGTTGATGGGCTGGTCGTCGACAACCAGGATTTTGGGGGCGGCCATGGGAAGGGACGCTAAAGGCCTTCGCCCGGGCTGGGCAAGCGCGGGTTGGAATGGGTCCGCAGATTCGAGCCGGAGGCGCGCGGGCGAAGAACCTCGCGCGCCCTCCGCGCGTCAACCGCGCAGGCTGGCGCGGTAGGCCTTCACCGTGTTCTTCATCAGCATTGCGACGGTCATGGGACCGACGCCGCCCGGGACGGGGGTGATCTTGGAGCTGAGCGGAGAGACGGACGAAAAGTGGACATCGCCGGTGAGGCGGTATCCCGATTTCTTGGACGAATCGGCGACGCGGTTGATGCCGACGTCGATCACGACGGCGCCGGGTTTGACCATGTCGGCGGTCACGAATTCCGGCCTGCCGATGGCGGCGATGAGCACGTCGGCCTGGCGGGTGAGGGCGGGGAGGTTGGAGGTTCCCGAGTGGCAGACCGTGACGGTGCCGTTGGCGCCGGCCTTTTTCTGGAGGGCGAGCAGGGCGACGGGTTTCCCGACGAGCAGGCTGCGGCCGAGGACGACCACGTGTTTGCCCTTCAGGTCGACGCCGCTGCGAGCGAGCAGCTCCATGATGCCGGCGGGCGTGCAGGAGACGAAGCCGGACTCGTCGTCCTGGGCGACCTTGCCGAGATTCATGGTGCCGAGGCCGTCGACGTCCTTGCCGGGGGCTATGCGTCGGAAGATCTCGAGCTCGGTAATCTGCTTCGGCATGGGCGACTGGACGAGGATGCCGTCGACGCCCGGGTCGTTGTTGAGTGACTCGATCAGGGCGAGCAGGTCATTTTGTGAGATGGAATCGGGAGGAAGGATCACGCGGCTGTCCATGCCGATCTCGGCAGCGGTCTTCTCCTTCTTCTTCACGTAGGAGACAGAGGCGGGGTCTTCGCCGACGCGCACCAGCGCGATGCAGGGCTTGCGTCCTTTGAACGAGGCAACCTCGGCCTTGAGTTCGGCGATGATGTCAGCAGCGATCTTGTTTCCGTCGATGAGTTCCATGCGGTGAAAGAGAGGGCGTATGTTAGCGGAGCTGGATGCTTTCAACCTCGATGACGATGTCCTTGGAGCCCTTCAGGTCGCGGGCGATTCCATACACGATGACCTCCTGATTGAGGTAGCGGTCGAGCACGTCGGTCACGAGGATGTGGCTGAGGTCGAGGAAGGCGAAGCGGCTGCCGGAATTGTCGTTGAGCTGGAAGTCGTAAGCCCTGTGGAAGCCCAAGAAATGGCGGGTGGCGACGAACTTGCCTTGGAACGTGCGGGGCATCTCGGCGGAGGACACGGGGGTGGCCGTGGCGGCGGGGATGGGTTGAGGGGCGGCGGAGGCGCCGTAGGAAGCCGGAGCGGACTGGGGCTGGGCGACGAGCGGATTGGTGTCGGGAGTGGCGGTGGCGAGCTGGATGTAGCCCACGAGGTTTTCCTTCAGGCGGACCTGCATCCAGTGACCGCGGATGCCGGTGACCTCGATTTTCATGCCCTTCACGTAGTGCGTGAGCACGGCGGCCTGGTCGCTGGGGCGGAGCATCAGCGGGGCGTTGGGGCGGATGTTGAGATTCTTGTCGAGCTCCCGCCCATGGATGTAGGCGACGAAAGGTCCGGCTACGTCGACGGCCATCCAGCCTTGGGGGGCGACGGCGCCGCTGGCGTTGGACGGACTCGGGGTCGAACCCGCATTGAGCACGGACACGACGGCGGCGGTGGTGGCGGGCTGGATGTAAACGGGTGTGGGCGCGGTGAGCACCGCGGCGTGGAGCTGGAATGCGAGCACGAGGCCGGTCAGTAAGCCGGCGAGCTTAGTCTTCATGGTGATCGGATGAATGGGAGCGGCGGGTGTTGTTGAAGACACCTGGGTTTCTGAACAGAAGTTCAATGTCCTGCGTAGAAAGTTGGATGGCGCCACGCAACGGGATTCCCTTCAGGCGCAGGGCTCCGATCTGGTAACGGCGCAGGCGGCGGACTTCGAAGCCGAGGGCGAGGAAAAGCTGGCGGATCTCGCGTTTCTTCCCGTGGTGGAGGTGGACGTCGAGGGAATCCGAGCTGCCGTCGGGGCGGGGGTTGAGCAGGAGGGCGTGCTCGACCTTGAGGCGTTCGTCCTCGACGACTGTGCCGCGCAGGAGCAGGCGGATCTTGGTGGCGGGGAAGGGTGACTCAAGGCGCACGGCGTAACGTTTCACCACCTCGCTGGCCGGGTGCATGAGCCGGTGCGCGAGATCGCCGTCGGTGGTCAGGATCACGAGGCCCTCGCTATCCTTGTCGAGCCTGCCGGCGCAGAAGAATCGGAAGCGCTGGTAGGGGCGTGGAACGAGGCTGAAGACGGTGTCCGGGTTATGGGGATCGCTGTTCGAGCAGATGAGGCCGCGGGGTTTGTGGACCGCGACGGTGATCTTGGGCTGGGGGGCGGTGCGTATGGGTTTGCCCTCGAGCGTGACCCGGTCGACCGCGGGGTCGACCTTCTGCCCGATTTCGGCGGGTTTGCCGTTGATCCAGACTTCGCCCAGCCGGATTGCCTCCTCGGCGGCACGGCGGGAGCACACGCCGGCGTCGGCAAGGTATTTCTGGATTCTGAGGGTTCCGTCGGACATGCGGGCACATTGGGCGGAAAGGCGCCCTTAAATCAAGCGAGGAGCTGGGTTTTAGGTTGGGTTTCCAAATCCTGCCGACCCATTTGCAGGAAGCGCGGGCCTGTGCATTGGTAGGCCGCCATGTCGTCGTCTGCGACCATCGTATCACCCTACAACAAGGACAATCCGTTCCCTGCGCGGATTCTCGAGAACCGGCTGCTCAGCAAGCCGGGATCGGAGAAGGAGACTCGCCATTTTGTGCTCAGCCTCGCGGGCAGCGGGCTTACCTACAAGGCGGGCGATTCGCTTGGAGTGTACCCGGTGAATCCGCCCAAGGAGGTGGATGACGTTCTGCGGCTGCTGGGTGCGAGCGGAACGGAGCGCGTGGTGCTGCCCAGGGCGACGGTGTCGGTGCCGTTGCGCCTGGCCCTCTTCGCTAATCTGGCCCTGAACGCGCCGTCGCGGAAGATACTGGACCTGATTGCTTCGAGGACGACGGACGACGGTGAGCGCCAGCGGCTGACGGCGCTGCTTGCGCCCGAGGCGAAAGAGCAGCTCGCCGCCTACCTCGAGCAGCGGCATTACGTGGACATCCTCGCCGACTTCCCGAAGACCCGGCTGCAGCCGCAGGAGTTTGTCGACCAGCTTCGCCGCCTGATGCCGCGCCTGTATTCGATCGCGTCGTCGTCGAAGCTGCATCCGGGCGAGATTCATCTCACGATCGTGGTGGTGCGCTATCACATGAACGGGCGCGACCGGGTGGGCGTCTGCTCCTCGTTCCTCGCCGAGCGCGTGAAGGAGATTGAGACGCTGGTACCGGTGTTCGTGGTCGACTCGCACTTTGGCCCGCCGGAGAACGGTGCGGCGGATTGCATCATGGTGGGGCCCGGCACGGGCATCGCGCCGTTCCGTGCGTTCGTACAGGACCGGGTGGCCGCCGGGGCCACGGGGCGCAACTGGGTTTACTTCGGCGACCAGCGCGAGGCCTGCGACTTCCTCTACGAAGACGAGTGGAAGCAGGCCCTGGCGGACGGACATCTCCACCGACTGGATACGGCTTGGTCGCGCGACCGCACGCCGAA
>JAJXYI010000396.1 GCA_021780625.1 bacterium
CTTCAACCTCTCCAGGGAGGAGGAGCGCCTGGCCTCCTCGGGTGCCGGTTTCGTGACCGGAGACGACGCGTTCTACCCGCCGCTTCTCAGGGAGATCCACGATCCACCGATCGGCCTGTATCGGATAGGCACCTACGCATTCGACAGGCCTTCGATCGCGATCGTCGGTAGCCGCCGCACCACCCTGTACGGCCAGACCGTGGCCCGCAGCCTCGGCGCCGAGCTCGCGAGGCTCGGGTTCTGCGTCGTGAGCGGACTGGCGCGTGGCGTCGACACCGCCGCGCACGAAGGCGCGCTTTCCGTGGGCGGTGCCACGGTCGCGGTGCTCGGCAATGGCCTGGACATCGTCTACCCGCCGGAAAATCTCGACCTGTACCGCCGGATCGGAGCAACGGGCGCCGTCGTGTCCGAATTCCCATTCGGACGGCGCGCGGACAAGAGCTCGTTCGCGATGCGCAATCGGATCGTATCGGGCATCTCCAAGGGCGTCATCGTGGTCGCGAGCGATGTCGACGGCGGCTCGATGATCACCGCCCGCTTCGCCGGCGAACAGGGTCGCGCGATCTTCGCTGTTCCCGGCCGCATCGACCAGCCCGGAAGCCGTGGCTGCCATCAGTTGATCCGCGACGGCGCGACTCTCGTGACGGGTGTTCACGATGTGCTCGAGGAGCTCAACTACCTGGTGGAGCTCATGCCTGCCGCGTCCGCGACCTCGGAGGCGTCCGCGGCTGCACCCGATCTTCCAGATGACGAACGCACGATCTTCGAGTGCCTCGCAGGCGGGGAAATCCTGTCACCCGACACGATCGCCGAACGACTCGGACTCTCGTCGTCATCCGTGGCCGCGACCCTGATGCTGCTCGAATTGAAGACTCTTGTGGTGCGGCGCGTCGACGGCACCTACGAGGCCCGCGCATCCCTACGCGCTTCCTGAACGAGCAACGCGAAGATCCGCATCCCTCGGATTTTTCGACAAAAAGGGCGCCCGGTTACCCGAGCGCCCTGGAAACGATTCCCAACTTCCGGGCCGGTCCGCAGACCGGCCGGGAGTCAGATTAGAACATGAACGAGTTGGTCAGCTGCCACTGCATGCCGTCCTGAATGCGGAACGCAGCAGGCGAGCCATCGGGCTGAACGCTGATCGGAACCAAGTGGGCCTTGGTGCCGACGTTCTTCAGGTTCAGCTGGATTCGCCAGTCGAGCCTGGAGGTCAGCTTGTGCTGATAGCCAACCCAGAGGTCCACATAGTCCTCCGCCTTTCCGCGGATCGCCTTGGTGACGTCCGGGAAGTAGTTGTTGTTGGCATCCAGACCGTAGCCGAGGATCTGGCCGTCCTGCCAGCGGTACGCGGCACCGACATTCATGCCCTTGACCGGGCCGTGATCGAACTGGTAGTTCGTGATCACATTGAAGTGCCAGGGGCTGATTTCGGGAGCAGCCGTGCCCTGCTGGGAGACGAGGAACTGATACGGGCCCTCGATATTGTTCTTCCAGTAGGTGCCCAGCGTGTTGTCGCCAGCCCACCACAGACGGAGATCGCCCGCGGGGCTGTAGAACACGTTGTGCTGATAGGTGATGAAGTCGGCCAGGGTGGAGCTGAGGTTCTGGCGCGTGGCATTGGTCTTGGACGCGTTCACCGCGAGGCTCCAGTTCTTGGTAAGCTGGGTCGTGAGTTCGAATTCAATACCCTTCGAGATCGTGTCGACCGTGGCGGAGGGCGAAAGACCGTGGATGGTGCCGCCCGTGGAGGACTGCAGACCACCAACGTTGACCACATTCCAATTTCCATAGGTCGGGAGTCCGTTCACCCAGTCGCCAGCTTTGATTGCCGCAACATTCACAGGCAAACCGTAGTTGTCGAAAAACTGCTGCGAGGGCATCTGGCTGACCCAGGAGGACACAGCGGCCAATTCCTTGGCGTCGGTCGCGGCCGTGGAGGCGTCGCGCGGCGTTAGGCCATAAGTCGTATTGTTGTCATGCCACGACCAATCCCAATACCAAGCACCGCCGGTGCCGATCTGACCGGCAAGGCCACGGGCGTCGATGCCCGCAGAGGCTGTGCCCCACGCTTCGAGGAGGTACAGGTAATAGAGGTTGCCACCGATGCCAGCGCCGGCGCCCTGAAGGGTCGCCCCCACCTCGGTGTTCTTGTACCAGTTGACCTTGAAGTTGACCTTGTCGTTGAGGGCCGAAATCACAAAGCCGTAGTCAATCGTCTTGCCCTTGGCATTCGGGATGTTGCGGCCCTCAATGTCGACGCGGGCCGTGTCCGCCTTGAAGTTCTGCGAGTTGTTGTAGAAGAAGCTAATGTCGGTGTTGCCCGGCAGCTTCTGGCGGATGAACTTCGGCGTGTGCAGCACGATCGACCAGCTCTTGCTCTCACCCGACTGCTTGCTCTGCAGCGGACCATAACCGTAGTCCATCGAGGCCACACCCGTGACCGGATCAAGCGGAGCGGTGTTGGACCACAGACGGACCGTGTCATGACGGTAAGACAGCGTGTTGGCGATCAGGTCGTGGTAGAAGAAGCTCTGCCACACCAGCGACTGCGAGTCGACCTTGTTGATCTTCTTGCCGCCGCCCCAATAGAGCTGGTTGATGTCGCCGTTGTCGGCGCTGAGGATCTGGACGGGAGTGGAGACCCAGCCGACGTAGTTGGCCGGATTCTCTGACTGGTGCGAAGCACTGCCATCGGTGAGCGTATAGGGCGCCGCCGGATCGATGTAGCTCGGGTCCGTCGGGTTCAGCGAGTGATTCCAGTGTGAATCGAAGTAGTTCACATTGATCTCCGCAGCCGGAGCCTGGAAGGTCGAGACCGCTCCCAGATTGGCTCCGGCAGCGCTGCTGGCGTTCGCCAGGGAGGGCCCGAGGTAGGTCAGGAAATCGACCTGACGGGCACCGTCAGTGATCTTGAGCGACTGCCCAGTCATCTTCGCCCAGTCCAAGCTTGCGGCCCAGCGATCCCAGCTGCGGGTTTCGGACTTGGTCTGTTCCTCAGAAAGCAGGCCCGTAAGGGTCTGGCGGCCGAGGATGTCAGACAGCAAATTCTTGCCTAGGAAGTCGGAAGCCTGGAGATCCAGCGTGCCGGTCAGGTGAATGTTGTTTCGCTCGATGATATTTCCACCGTTGCCGTACAGACCGCTGTTGCCGACGTAGGGACGGCCCGCATTCGGATTGGG
This sequence comes from bacterium, assembly GCA_021780625.1. The sequence continues at coordinate 3,180 of JAJXYI010000396.1, forward strand.
AGTACCGTCCACGTTGACGCTGTTGATGTCGACGCTGAGGACGTATTGTTCGCCGTTCAGGAAACTCTCCTGGCCGTCCATGTACTTCTGGTGGTTGTAGGCCAGATCGAACGCCAGCTTGTTGTCGAAGAGCGTCTGCGAGGCATCGATCGTGAAGGCCTCCCAGTCATTCCACTCCTTCTTGTTCGGACCATCGATCAGCTTGTTGTAGAAGTCGAAGACCGAGGGATCCGTGAGCGACTTGTCCTTGTAAACGTTGTAATTCGCGCCCGGCAGACCCGAATATTCGCCACGCGAATAGGAATTGTAGCCGGCGATCGCGAGCTCGCGGAAAAACGGAATGCCGTCGATGCCGCCGTCGATCGAACCTGTGCTGCTGATGCCGTAGATCGTCGACATGTTGGGCTGCTGGATATTCGACGGGACATTGCTGCCCGCGTTGTACACCAGGCCGACGTCCGAGTTGAATTCGCGGCCCATGAAGGCCTCGTTATACCATGGGATGTAGTTCGAACTGGCCGTCGAAGCCGTGCCGCCGATGCTGCTTCCGGACGGCGGGTTCTTCCACTCCACAAACGGATTGTAGAGCTGATGGTTCAGATTGTGCGCACCCGTGAGCCACCAGGGAGTGATCGCATCAATCGGAGGCAGTGTGCGCGGACGATTTCCGCGGACGTGGCCATCCTCAAAATTCGCGCGCAGCGAAAAATGCGAGCTGTCCGTCTGCAGGAACTTCGGATCGTAACGAAGCGCCACATACACGCGCTTGTCGTGGTTGAACGCCGGCTTCTGCTGGTACTTCTCCTTGTCATCGAGCGCCATCAGTCGCACGGCCAGCTGGTTTTTCAGGATGACGTAGTTGATGTCGAGCGTGTCGCGCAGGCTGCCATAGCTGCCGACGCGGTTCTCAATCTTGTTGGCGTTCTTGAACGATGCGCTGCTGAGCGTCGTGTTGATGATACCCGCGGGACTGCCGACGCCGAACAGGATGGAGTTGGCGCCGCGCTGAATTTCGACACGGTCGACGTTGAAGCCATCCCACGGAATGTCCGTCAGGAAGAAGTCGCGCGTGTTGTCGGCGGCGTCGAGGCCGCGGACGCGGGTGTTGTTGTTAGGCTTGAGCAGGTTGTTGCTCTCGTCGAGCTG